>JAZKID010000052.1:0-10731 GCA_040385045.1 Pseudomonadota bacterium
TCACAACCATGCTGGGGGAGCTCAATGCCAATATTCTCGAAGTCAGCCATAGCCGTCTGTTTCTGAACGTTTCGGCCAAGGGCGTTTATATCGACATCACCGTCGAAGTGCGCGACGGCCTGCATGCAAGATCGGTTTTCGAAAAGCTGAAAGCAGCAAGCCTCAACGTCATCCGGATCGAAAGCGGCGAAGCCGGGTTTTAGTAACCGCGCGAAGATGGCTAAAGAAAACCTGAATCCGGTCATTGATCTCTTAGATTTTTGCGCGATAATTGCAGTGTGACAGACCAGCGCCGCGATAACCCGCAATTTTACATGACGGAGCCTGTGCCCTGCCCTTATCTGCAGGGCCGTAAAGAGCGCAAGGTTTTCACGCATCTGGCTGGCGATTTCGCGCCCGCCCTCAACGATATTCTGGCGCAGGGTGGTTTTCGCCGCAGCCAGTCGATTGCTTACCGTCCCGCCTGCGATGGCTGCAGCGCCTGCATCTCGGTCCGCGTTCTTGTCAATGAATTCAAGCCGACGCGCGGCATGCGCCGCGCCGTCAAAGCCAATCACGATCTTTCCATTCATGAACTGCCGCCGATGCCGACATCGGAACAGTATTCCGTCTTCCGCGCCTATCTCGACAGCCGCCACGCCGACGGCGGAATGGCTGACATGTCCGTTCTCGATTACGCGACGATGATCGAGGACACGCATGTGAACACGCGCCTCACGGAATACCGCGCCGCCGACCGGCTGATCGCCTGTGCGCTGACGGATATTTTGAGCGACGGCCTGTCGATGGTTTATTCGTTTTACGAACCGGATGACTCAGGCACGCGCTCGCTCGGCACGTTCATGATCCTCGAGCACGTTGCGCGCGCACGTAAAATGGGCCTGCCGCATTTATATCTCGGCTATTGGGTGCAGGGATCGCAGAAAATGGATTACAAGGCGAAATTCATGCCGCAGGAACGGCTCGGCAAATCCGGATGGGCGCGCTATTCGCCGCGCGGCTGAAACAACACACCGCCCGTGAGCGGTTTTTTCACGCCTGTCGTTCCCGGAAAACTGAGCGGCAAACCGTTGATCGAACGCGCGGCTAGGAATGCAAACGCCTGCGCTTCCATGAAATTCACTGACCATCCCATATCGTCGGCCGTGACAACGCTCGCATTGGTGCGTTTTTTCAGTTCGCGCAGCAGTGACGGATTGTGCGCACCGCCGCCAGCAATAACGATTTGCTGGATGGGCTGATCTGTTATTCTCAAACCTATGGCAAGGCTTTCGGCGGTAAAGGCCGTCAGCGTGGCCGCGCCGTCTTCAAGACTGAGATCGGCAACAAGGGCCATGGCGTAGCGAAAATGATCGCGGTCGAGCGACTTTGGCGGCGGGCGCTTGAAATAATCATCGGCCATCAGTTTCTGCAAAATATCGTCGTGTACTTTTCCTTTGGCTGCAGTGGCGCCGTTTTCATCCATCGCCGCGCCGGTTTTTGTGCGCAGCCAGTCATTGAGAAGTGCGTTACCCGGGCCGGTATCGAAAGCCGTCAGCAGGTCGTCTTTTGCAATAATCGTCACATTGGCAACACCGCCGATATTCACAACCGCGCATGGCAGTACGAGCTTTGCCGTTTTCGCCAAGGCCAGATGCATCACCGGCACGAGCGGTGCGCCTTCGCCGCCGGCCGCGACGTCTGCCGCACGAAAATCTGCGACGACACCGATTTTGAATCGATTGGCAATTTTTTGCGGCAACCCTAATTGCACGGTAAGGTGAATATCGGGACGATGCAAAACCGTCTGCCCGTGAAAACCGATCACGTCGACGTTCATTTTTTCCGCGCGCGCTTTTTCGAGCAGCCCGGCAATCAGCTCGCAGTGCGCATCGGTAACCAGTTGCTCGGCCTGTTTGAGAAGTTCACTGCGGGCGGTTCTGTCTTTCAGCGTCACCGCATCGGCCATGGCCGCCTGAAGGATATCCTGTTCGCCCGCGCTGAAAGGCCGGTACGCGGTCGGCCCGAAACGCTCGAGCATTTCGCCGTCCGTCACCAGCACCGCGCCGTCGATACCATCCATCGAGGTGCCGGACATCAGGCCAAGAGATGTAAAGTTGCGCATCATAACGCCTTGATATAAAACCGGAACATAACACACGCCCACCCCGTTCGCCGAGACGATTTCCATCATGTCCACTTATCGTTCAGATTTTTTGCAAACCCTGAGCCAGCGCGGTTTCATTGCGCAGGTTTCGGAGGGCGAGGCGCTTGACGCGGCTTTCACCAAGGGAACCGTCGGCGCCTATATCGGCTTCGACGCGACGGCAAAAAGCCTGCACGCCGGTTCGCTGATGGGCATCATGATGCTACACTGGCTGCAGGAAACCGGCCACCAGCCGATCGTGCTTCTCGGCGGCGGCACCAGCATGGTGGGTGATCCGTCCGGCAAGGATGAATCGCGCCAGCTTCTCACCCGCGCAAGCATCGACGAAAATATTGCTTCGATCAAAACCGCGTTCGATCCGTTCATCAAATTCGGCAAGGGCGCGAAAGACGCCGTGCTCGTCAACAATGCCGACTGGTTGCTGCAGCTGAATTACGTCGAATTCCTGCGCGAAACGGGTCGGCATTTTTCCGTCAACCGCATGATGAGTTTCGACAGCGTAAAACTGCGCCTCGAGCGCGAACAGAACCTGTCATTTCTCGAATTCAATTACATGATTTTGCAGGCTTACGATTTCGTCGAACTTTATCGCCGCCATAAATGCATTTTGCAGATGGGTGGCTCAGACCAGTGGGGCAACATCGTCAACGGCATTGACCTTGGGCGGCGCACCGATGAGGCGCAACTGTTCGGCCTGACATGCCCGCTGCTGACGACGTCATCGGGTGCGAAGATGGGTAAGACGGCTTCAGGCGCAGTATGGCTGAATGCCGACCTGCTTTCGCCTTACGATTACTGGCAGTACTGGCGCAATTGCGAAGATGCCGATGTCGGCCGCTTCCTGAAACTTTTCACCAAGCTGCCGATGCCGGAAATCGCGCGTCTTGAAAAACTGCAGGGCGCCGAACTGAATGAAGCCAAGAAAATTCTGGCGAGCGAAGCAACGGCCTTGTTGCATGGCCGCGCCGCTGCGGATCAGGCCGTCGAAACGGCGCGCCACACGTTCGAGGAAGGCGGCATCAGCGCAAACCTGCCGACGATTACCGTCGGTGCAGAAGATCTGAAAGAAGGGATCGGCGTCCTCGATGCTTTCGTGCGCGCCGAACTTGTGACGTCGAAATCGGAAGCGCGGCGGCAAATTCGCGGCGGTGGTTTACGCGTCAATGATATTACCATCACCGACGAATTCGCACTTTTAAACGCAAGCTACATGAACGACGACGGCGTGATCAAATTGTCATACGGCAAAAAGAAGCACGTGCTGCTGAAGGCAAGTTAACGCTGCGGAATTGTTTGCGTCGCGCCGCCGCGCAATGGTGTCTGCTGTTCAGGAAATTGAAACAGTCCGCGCAGGAAACCCGGCGCAATCGCCGAGACAGGGTTGATGCGCAGAACCGGGTTTGAGAGCGGGCCCGCCACCGCGAACGTCACGCCCAGCAAGCCTTCATTCGACCCGCCCATGAACAGGCCGACAACCGGAATGCGCGCCATCAGGTTATTCAGCGCATACATCGGGATGAACGAGCCCTGCAAATCAATCGCATTACCTTTGAAATTCAGCAATCCGCGAAACGTAATGCCGATAGAGGTATTGCGCAACACGCCCTCGCGCACCTGAATCGCGCCTTCGCTGCGCGTGAAGGCAACGCGCAGGCGGTCGAACACCGGGTTGTTATCGATCGACTTCGGACCGCCTTGCGATTGCGGTGCCGCACCGAACAATCGTTGCATTGCCGGTTCATTGACGATGCGGAAATTGTCGATCATTACCACACCCTCGGCCGCCTGCCCCGGGCCGACGAGCGTTTGCGTCATCGTCAGCTGCCCGCCGCCGACCTTCGAATAAATGTCAAGAAAGCGCAGCAACGACCCCCCATCATTAGCGCTGATCATGATATAAGGCCGTCCCCGGTCGGACGACACCTGCCCCAGCAGTGTGGCGTTCTGGCCAAATGACGCGCTTAGATTAAAACTTTTTAGCGCGCCGCCGGTGTTCTGCATGCTGAGACGCAGGCTACTGACAGATTCATTGTTTGCGCCGATGGCTTTATCGACGCGCAGGTCGAGATCAAGCGTTTCGGAAGACCCGCCCGATGAATTGCTTGCAAAAAACTGCGACAGGAATGGCCGCATGTCGATACTGCGGCCGGTAATCTGCGCTTTCGTATTGCCCTTGCTGCGCTCGATATGCGCGGAGAAGTTATCGTCGGGCCGCAACCTGATATCGGAAAACTCGATCAGGTTCGCCTCGCCTGTTTCATTGAGATGGATGCGTCCGCGTACGTTCATATTCTTGCCGCGCAGATAAACATCTTCTAGTTCGTTGATGCGCGGCGTGCCTTTGGGAATGAAACTGAGCAGCGCCTGCTGACCGGCCGGTTTCGTAAACAGCAATTGCGGAATAGAAAGTTTGGAAGCTGTAAGATCGACTTCGATCCGCTGCGGTGTATCTGAGGAAAAATCCTCGACAATGCGCAGCAATGTCGTACCGGTGATCCATGGCGCGAGATCGAGGCCAAGTTTTTTACGCAAAGCCTCATCTGCCTCCGCCTCCGCTCGAAGAGTCATACGGTTGGCGGCATCGCGATTCATAAAAATCTTGAACGGAATTTCATCGATGAGGGCTGAACCCTCGGCGCTCAGCGCACCGTTTTCAATCTTGACCTGGAAATTGCCGTTTTTCAGGTCGCGCTCTTCAACGACATTTTCACCTGCGACATTTTTAAATTCGGCATCAATGGTCACCGTCGCGTCGGACATCTTCGCATCTCTCCACAAGGGGACACGAATTTCGGCATTGGCAAGCCCGTCGCCGCTGAGGCGCGTGAGCTGGAAGCCAGATGACTGTTGCGCTTTCTGCTCTTCGGTAAGGTTATTTTTTTCGGCAAGTTGCGCCAGCACGGGCATTGCACCGACCATCACAAGGTTGAGACGGCCATAAGGATTTTTCTGCGAAAGTTCTTCGGCAACGAAAATGCCATTGGGAATATCAATTTTTCCTTCCGGCAAAACCATGCTGCCGCCCTGCGCTTCGACGCGCGCAGACGTGCCTGTTGCGTCAACACGCGCACTTACACCTGTAATCGGCGGCAAGTCCGGTTTCAGCTTCATAGAAGCTTCCTTGATATTCCATTGTGTGCGGACAAACTGCCGCAGCAAATGGTGGTCCTTGTCGAGCCAGCCGGACGGGATAGCAACTTCAATCGAACCTTTTTCAATTTTTCCGCCCTCGACATTTTCACGCACCCATTTGCGAACGGGCGGCGCCGTCACGCTCGGCCAAAGCGATTTCGCCGCGGCAACGCTGACGGCGGCAACATCGGCTGTGAGTTTGAGTTCGGGCGTATTGCCGATAAACCGTGCCGTGCCGCGCATTTCAAAAACCGGGGCTGAATCCGGAATGCCTGCATCGAGGCGGTCGATCCACAACGTCCTGTTGGAAAGCTCATAGGCGCCTGCCACGCTGACGCGGTTAACTTCAGGATAGTGCACGCCGTTTTCGAAACTGAGATTTTCCGCGCTGAAATTCATGCGGACCGGGCGCGTCGGATCTTCAGGCGCAGGCAGCAGCAGCCTTCCGGAAAACTTGCCTTCAATTCCGCTGAAACGGAAATCTGTCGGCTGGACATTAATCGTGCGCGCATCGGTTTCAAGCTGCGCTTTCAAAACCAGCGGTTCGAAGTCGATAGCAAAATCTTCGCCGTCGATATGGCCCGCCTGAAATTTAATCTCGCCCGCCAGCGGCGTTATCAAACCCCTGTCGCCAAGACGCGTTGAAAGCCGCGCATGGATCGGCGTTTCCGAGACGTTGACGTCCTTCACATCCGGCATCATGGACGCGAGATTGAAGCGCTTTGTCTCAAGGGAAACATCGCGCGCGCCATTTTCTGTGTTGCCGATCGCGATATCGACCGACCAGCCGCCATGCCTGTCGGGCGCGGAAATATTGACATCGAGACTCTCGCTGCTGTTGCGCTGCAGATCGACCGTGAACGGATCGAATTTCCGCAAGGTGTTCCAACGCTCGTCGCTCACTGTAATCGTCACATTCTCAAAGCGGAGGAAACTGAGTTCGCCACGGCTGAGAGTCTGCTCGCTGTTCGGCACAAGGCTGGTGAGAAATTGCGGATCCAGCAGGCCGAGCACCGGAATGTTTTCGGTATTGCCGTCTTTCGGCGGCTGACCGCCAAGACGCACCGAGCCATCACCCTGAATGGTCAGCGCTAGAACCGGCCTCACCACTTCGATCGCCGACGGGTCGATATGGCCGATCAAAAGCGAAAAGACGGAAAACGAAATATACGCGCTCGGCGCCTGAACGATCAGTTCACCGCTTTCGCGCATCACGGAAAAATCCGTCGTGCGCAGACGCAGGCGCGAACGGTCCCATTCCAGTTGCAGCTTCGCAAAATCGGCACGGGCGTTCTGCTCAAGCAAGCGCTGCAAGCTGGGCCGCACAAAACTTTCCGCGAAATTGAGATCGAGCGGCCCTGTCGTCAAACGCAGGAAAAGAGCCGAGGCTGAAATTCCGATAATCAGCGAAACGCCGAGCACGAAGCCGAGAATGCGGCGGTTAAGACGCGTGCGGCGGATGATCATGTGCCGCCGCGCTTCCGCGCTCATGGTCTTACGTTTTTGCCCGAGGAAACTCCAGATCAGGCGTTTTCGTGATGACTGGCTCAAACGATCATTTTCCTTGCCTTGCGGGCGGCCGTGATGCCAAACAACCTCATAACTGCGACGAAAGGGAGGCTGTTCATGTCTAAAACCTTGTCCGAGGGCGACGCCGCGCCCGATTTCACGCTTCCTGCATCCGGCGGTATGGAGATTCGCCTGAAGGATCTGAAGGGCAAGAAAGTGGTCTTGTTCTTCTATCCCAAAGCCGACACGCCGGGCTGCACGCAGGAATCAATCGAGTTTAGCAGGTTGAAGGGGGATTTTGCCAAGGCCGGAACAGAAGTTCTCGGCGCTTCCTCTGACCCCGTAAAGGCGCAGGACAAATTCACCGATAAATATGAGCTTTGCACGCCGCTTCTGTCCGACGAGCAGCATGGCATGCTTGAAGACTATGGGGTGTGGGGCGAAAAAAGCATGTATGGCAAGACATTTATGGGAATCGAACGCTCCACCTTCCTGATCGACGAAAACGGACGCCTCGCCCGCATCTGGCGCAAGGTAAAAGTGGAAGGCCACGCAGCGGAAGTGCTTGAAGCGGCACGGTCTTTATAGGTTTCATCCAAACCGTTTAAACCTACATTAACCCTAATAAGGCATGAATAGACCTTGGATTTCCGAATCTTCCGGGTCGCTCATGTCGCAACTTCAACGTACGCGCCGCCAGTCTTACCGGCAAAAACCGCTGCACCAGATCATTCTGGCGCGTGGCGACGAAGTGCGCAGTTTTCATATCCACGGCTGGATGATCGGCGTTGCGATTGTCGGCGCGCTTGGCCTCACCTTCTGGCTGTTTGCCGCAACCGCTTATGTGGTTTTCCGCGACGACGTTCTGGCCAGCATGATCGCGCGCCAGACACGTCAGCAATATGCCTATGAAGACCGCATTGCCGCGCTCCGCCTGCAGGTCGACCGCGTGACGTCGCGCCAGCTGCTCGATCAGGATGCTTTCACTGTGCGGCTGGACGAACTGCTCGATAAACAGGGCATACTCGAGCGGCGCTCTCAGCAGGTGTCCGCGCTCGTCGACAAGGCAAAAAACCTTGGCGTGAAACTGGGTGACGATGATCTGACGACAGGTTCAACGGGCGCAGCAAATAAAGTAACGCGCTCGAATAATATCAGCACAACGCTTGGCAGCGTTGAAACGGAACTTGGTCATATCGGCCGCTATCAGGAAAATACTCTCGCCTCGCTTGAAGGGCAAATGCAGGTCAGCGAGAAAAACATGCGCAGCGCCGTTGCCGATCTCGGCATTTCAATCGACGCGCTGGCCGGAAAACAGAAGACCGCGCGCCCGCAGGGCATGGGCGGGCCTTTCATTCCACTGCGCATGGATTCGATTGAAAGTTTCACCACGCGGGCCAGCTACGTGATCGACCACATGGACTGGCTGAAAAATCTCCGCCAGTCTCTCACCGCCCTGCCGATCCGCAAGCCGCTGCAGACGAACGATGTCAATTCGAATTTTGGGGCGCGCGTCGATCCGTTCACCGGCCGCCCTGCTTTACATGCGGGTATCGATTTTGGCGGCGACACGGGCGATCTCATTTATGCAACGGCGAATGGCGTCGTGACGAAAGCAGGCAGGCTGGGCGGCTATGGCAATCTCGTCGAAGTATCACATTCGAACGGCATCGCGACGCGTTACGGTCATATGTCGGCCATTCTTGTCACTGTCGGGCAAAAAATAAAATCCGGCGATGTCGTTGGCAAAATGGGTTCGACAGGGCGTTCGACCGGTTCGCATCTTCATTATGAGACACGCATCGACAACAATGCCGTCAACCCGATGCGCTTCGTGCGCGCCGCCAAAAAAATCGGCACGTGGTAATTTAAAGTCCGCCCTGCCAGTTTTTCACAGCTTCCATCGGGTGAAGCAGCATCAGCACATTCAGTGTCAGATTGTCGCGGATGAGATAACCCGTCGTCAGCTCAAAAAGAAGGCCAAGAAAAATCGTCAGCTTGATAGGCACGCGTGAGGCGATGAAAAAACCAAGCGCCATCGCGGCGATATCGCTGCATGAGTTTAGGATGCTGTCGCCATTATAGCCGAGCGAAATTGTCGCCTCGCGATAGCGGTTGATGACAAGCGGTGTATTCTCGATCAATTCCCAGAAACATTCGAGCGCGACGGCAGCGGTGAAGCGCGCTGTTTTTGGCGCGCGCGCAGCCGCCAGCCAGAACAGGAAATAAAAAATGAACCCGTGAATGATGTGCGAGAACGTGTACCAGTCCGTCAGGTGTTGCGAGTTTTCAGCACCGTTCGGATTGCCGTACCAGAACTTGATCGTGCCGCAGGTGCAGACAGGTACACGGCCCATCGCGTAGAGAACCACTGCGGCGCCGACAATAAGAAAGGCTGCAAAAGCGAGATGATAATAAATATCATTCGCGCGCGGATTAGCCGGCGGTTGAAATTTGTTATTCGACATCTTCGACCTTGTCAGGCCCGCCGCCGAACACGCGCTGGATCAAAGCCGCTTCCATGAACGGTTCAAGCTTGCCGTCCAGCACCTCCGACGGCGTGCCGGATGTGACGCCGGTGCGCAGGTCTTTCACCATCTGGTAGGGCTGCAAAACGTAAGAGCGGATCTGGTGGCCCCAGCCGATCGCGGATTTTCCCTGATGCTCGCCGAGCGCGGCGGCTTCGCGCTTTTTCAGCTCGATTTCATAAAGGCGCGCGCGGAGCATCTGCCACGCTTCGGCGCGATTCTTGTGCTGCGAACGATTGTTCTGGCTGGCAACGACAACGTTCGTCGGCAGGTGCGTGATGCGCACGGCGCTATCGGTGGTGTTGACGTGCTGACCGCCAGCGCCGCTTGAACGATACGTATCGATGCGGCAATCGCTCTCGTTAATCTGGATATCGATCGTCTCGTCGATAACGGGATAAACGTCAATGCTCGAAAAACTCGTATGGCGGCGCGCGTTCGCGTCATAAGGTGAAATGCGGACAAGACGATGTACGCCAGCCTCGGTTTTCAGCCAACCATAGGCGTTCTCGCCCTTGATCAAAATCGTTGCCGATTTGATGCCCGCACCTTCGCCCGCGCTTTCATCGACGAGCTCGACCTTGTAGCCGCGCTGTTCGGCCCAGCGCGTGTACATGCGCAACAAAATTTCCGCCCAGTCCTGACTTTCTGTTCCGCCTGCACCGGCATGAACTTCAAGATAGCTGTCATTGCCATCCGCCTCGCCGGAGAAAATCGCCTCGACACGCTGCAACTCGACTGCCTTGAATAATGTTTTCAGCGAGCCGATCGCCTCGTTCGCCATCGCCTCATCCTTGTCGGCTTCAGCGAGATCGATCAGTTCGATGGTGTCGGCGAGCTCGGCTTCCAGCTTCACCTGCGCATCAAGTGCCTTTTCGAGACGGGTGCGCTCGCGCATCAGTTTCTGCGCGCGCTGCGGATCATTCCAGAGGTTGGGGTCTTCGGCGGCATCGTTTAATTCGGCAAGGCGTTTCTGGCTGGCATCGAAGTCAAAGATGCCTCCTCAGCAGGCTGAGGGCTTGCTTGATTTCATCGGCAATCTGCTGGGCTTCGTAACGCATGCCCATGAATTAAACATTCACGGGCAAAACGTAAAGAGGTTGATTATTTAAAAGAAGGTACTGGCGTTTAATCCAGCAAAGATTACTCGTAAGGAACTTCGACCAGTTCTTTTTTCGCGCTGTCAAGACGAAAGGCGGGAAGGTTCTGAAAATGCGGCGCAGTCACAATTTTTGCGACCAAATCTCTCAGTTGGATATATCGGGCATATTGGCTTTTATCCAAAACTTTCTGAAAATATTTCTGGTTCTCTGAATTCTTAAGATAGGCATTCAGTTGAACAAATGATGCGGCGCCTTCATTACCTGCGATAATTTTTCCAAGATCATAAGCATGTTGATTGTTTGCAGAAGCGAT
>JAZKID010000052.1:10741-15125 GCA_040385045.1 Pseudomonadota bacterium
GCTGCAATGACTTCCGGCGCGATCATTTGCGCGGTCCTTACATTCCATTTCGTTGGACTATCCGTATAGATATTAAAATTTACAGAGTTGTTTGAATTCACTCCTGTTATGGTCATAATATCTGCTCCAAAAAATAAATCATCAAATCAAGGCTATTTATGCCATGCGCCAAAAAACTGCGCTGGGAAAATCAACTTTAAGGCTAACAGCTAAAAAGCTATCAATCTATGATCTAATACAAACCACCCGTTCCCGAACCGATATTGCCACCGTCTGCCGGCGGGGCGGGTGCACGGGGTCCCCAGCCACCCTGCTCGTCCTGAACATAACCGCCGCCGTAGAAGCTGGATGGCGGTGACTGGTCAGGCTTGAAGGCTTCGAGAATGACGCGGCCGCTGTCGCCGCTTGCCAGCGTGCCGGTGCGCGCATCGACACGTACAAGCTTGATGCCCGGCGGCACACGGAACGGCGTTGCCGGTTTTCCGGCCAATGCTTCCTTCATGAAATCGCGGAACATCGGCGCAGCGATGACGCCGCCCGTTTGGCCTTTGCCGAGCGGTTTCGGCTGGTCGTAGCCAACATAAAGACCCATCACCAGATCCGGCGAAAAGCCGACGAACCACGCGTCTTTTTCATCGTTCGTCGTGCCGGTTTTTCCGGCAAGCGGTTTGCCGACGGCTTTAATTGCCGTACCTGTGCCGCGCTGGATCACGCCTTCCATGATGCTGGTGATCTGGAAGGCCGTCATCGAGTCGATCACCTGATCGCGCTTGTCGATCATCATCGGCTCGTTCTGCGTCGTCCATTTCGGCGCGTTGCAATCCGGGCAGACGCGCGCGTCGTGTTTGTAAATCGTATGGCCGTAACGATCCTGAATGCGGTCGATCAACGTGCCTTTGATGCGGCGGCCGCCATTCGCGATCATCGAATAACCTGTCACCATGCGCATCACGGTCGTTTCGCCAGCGCCCAGCGCCATCGACAACACCTGCGGTAAGTCGTCGTAGATGCCGAAGCGTCGCGCATATTCCGCAACCAGCGGCATGCCGAGATCTTCTGCAAGGCGCACCGTCATCACGTTGCGCGAACGTTCGACACCGGTGCGCAAGGTAGATGGGCCGTAAAATTTGTTGTCGTAGTTTTGCGGTCGCCAGATCGGCAGACCCGGCCCCTGCGATTTTTCATAAGGCGTGTCGAGAATGATCGACGACGGCGTATAGCCGTTATCGAGCGCGGTGGCATAAACGATCGGCTTGAAACTTGAGCCGGGCTGGCGATAGGCCTGACTTGCGCGGTTGAAAACCGATTCAGAGAACGAGAACCCGCCCACCATCGCCAGCACGCGGCCGGTATAAGGGTCCATCGCCACCATGCCGCCTTCGATCTGCGGGACCTGCTTGAGTTCATACTGGCCATTTTTATCCGATGGCTCAACGTAAATGACGTCGCCGGGCGCAAGGATGTTTTCCATGCTCTTCAAAGCTTCATAACGATGCGGGCCTTCGGCCGGGCGCGCCCACTTCGCGCCTTCGATCGTAATCGTCGCCGTCTCACGCGTTTCTTCCATACTGCCGGAACGCAGCAGGTTCGGCCGTAGACCGATTTTCGCTTCTTTCGGCGAAACGCTCAGCACAACCGCCATGCGCCACGGCGTCACATCATTCAGCATTGGCCGCTTTGAAAGCAGCGCGCCCCAGTCTTTGCCCGCAGGTACAACAATTTTTTCAACCGGCCCGCGCCAGCCCTGTTTCTGGTCATAAGCGACGAGGCCGTCCATCAGCACTTTACGTGCGATCACCTGCAATTTCGGATCGATGGTCGTGCGGACGGAAAGCCCGCCTTTGTAAAGTTTATCTTCGCCGTATTTTTCAACCAGTTCGCGGCGGACATCTTCGGAAAAATAATTCGCCTGAAACATGTGCGCTTCACGCGACGTCTCGGCGACACCGAGCGGAGTGGCTTTCGCCTTCTCGCCTTCTGCTGCCGTCGCATAGCCGTCTTCGACCATGCGGTCGATGACATAGTTGCGGCGCTCGATGGCCTTATCCGTAAACCGGAACGGATGGTAGTTGTTCGGTCCTTTTGGCAGCGCGGCAAGATAAGCGACTTCCTGCAGCGTGAGCTCCTGAACAGATTTATCAAAATAAGCCAGCGCCGCTGAAGCGATTCCGTAAGAATTGAAACCAAGGAAAATTTCATTGAGATAAAGCTCAAGAATTTTCTCTTTGCTGTAAGCAGCCTCGATACGCATCGACACCAGCGCCTCGCGCACCTTGCGGCCGTAGGACGTTTCATTACCGACAAGGAAGTTTTTTGCGACCTGCTGCGTGATTGTCGACGCGCCTTCAGGGCGCTTGTCGCCCCAGTTGCGGAAATTGTTGACGGCAGCGCGCAGCACACCTTCAGGGTCGATGCCCTGATGTTTCCAGAAATTCTTGTCTTCGGCAGCAATGAACGCGTTGATAACAAGTTTCGGCACAGCCTGAATGGGAATGTACAGACGGCGCTCGGCCGCGTATTCGGCAATCAGTGTGCCGTCGCTGGCATGGAAACGCGTCGTGACCGGCGGCTCATAATTTTTCAGCGCATCATAATTCGGCAGGTCGCGGTCGAAATACCAGATCGCGTAGGCAACGACAGCCGCAACCCCGAGAAACAGAATTGTCGCCGCGGAAAACAGGAAGCCCAGAAAACGGGAAAAAACCAAGTGCCTAAAACCTTATAGCCAGCCTATGCGCTGCACCTTGCCAGTTGATTCTGGCAGAACCAAGAGTATGACTGCGCATTCCGGCTTTTTTTAGCATGAATCGCTGTTTTTGAAAGCTTCTGTCCAAGCCTTACGGCTTATTTATCAGTTGCGCCCGTCGACTGGCTCTGCTCAAGGAAAGCACCCACCGCCTTCACAACCGCCTGCGCGGCCTGCCTTTGCCAGACTTCATCCTGCATCTGCTCGACATCCTTGTCGTTCGACAGATAGCCCATTTCGAGCAAAACGGCCGGCACTTCGGGTGACCGTAAAACCACGAACCCGGCTGAACGGCGCGGGTTCTGGTTGAGCTTGATATTGCCTTTCAGTTCACCTGTGAGCTGGTGAGAAAAGATCTGCGAAAAGCTTTTTGTCTCGCGCTGCATCAGGTCGAAGAGAATGTCAGCGACTTCGTTGCTTTCCGGCGCGTTGGCGACACCCGCCACCTCGTCGGCACGGTTTTCCCGCTCAGCGAACGTGGCAGCTTCCTGATCGGACGCTTTTTCAGACAGCGTGTAAACCGTCGCACCGCTGGGGCTGGCACTACGGTTGCCGAACGAGTCGGCGTGAATGGATATGAACAGCGCCGCTTTATTTTTCTGCGCAATCTCGCGGCGCCCCTTCAACGGGATAAAAATATCCTTGTCGCGCGTCAGCGTTACGCGCGCGATATTTCTCTTCTGCAACTCCTCTTTCAGAATTTTTGCAAAACCGAGCGTAAAATTCTTTTCCTGAAATGTGCCGGATGCATGTGCGCCACCATCAATTCCGCCATGGCCAGGATCGATTACGACGAGCGGCCAAGACGCCTGCCCGGCGACATCCTGCATCTGCTCGACCGATGGTGCTGCCTCATCGGCTTTTGCGGCTCGCTTCTGCACCTGATCGAGAAACTTGTCCTGCGTCGCCTTGATAACCTCGATGACGACGCGGTGCGGAGCACCTTCGACAGTCGAGATGATTTTCACTTCGCTGATGACAGCAGGCGATCTGATATCGAACACGATACGGGACTGTCCTGCTGCAAAGTGCCCGAAGCGCCACGCGCTCACCAATCCCTTGCCGGTTTTCCCGGCATTACCACCAAGTTCAAAGTTCACTTCAGGCAAATCGAGGACGACACGCCGCGGCTCATCCAGCACGAAGGCATTTACAGGAATGCGCTCTGTGCTTGTCAGCGTGATCTGCGTGCGGCTGCCTGTGCCCGAAAGTTTGACATCTTTAATGACGACAGGAGGATCTGCGAAGGCCGGTCCACCAAGGGCGGCCAGCAAAAGCAGGGTATAAAGCCAGACGGCGTGAAAAAGGCGCATAGGGTAAATTATGACCAAAAAGCCTTGCAAGGCGTTAAAACCTAGCCGTTTTGACTGCTTTGTGATGGCGAGGCAAGAGGCTGCGGGTGCCTTCCCTCGCCTTTAAGGTGTTGACTTCAGGGCGGATTCGCGCCGATAAGAAGAGGTGCCTGCGGCGGAATAGCCGCGCGTCCTCTGGCTTGCTCTATCTTTATAAGAGAGCGCCGATCAGGGAATTGCAGGGCTTTCATGCAGATCGTGCGATAGGCGCGCGGGGCATGGGCCCGCCTCACCAGGCCAAAAACCGGCTTCTCGATACAAAGACGAGCCGTTCGATGGGTTTTGA
>JAZKID010000052.1:15135-26080 GCA_040385045.1 Pseudomonadota bacterium
GATGACATGGAAAGCGGTTCAGACCGGCTTGCCATTTGCCGCGCTGCGCATTGCACGCGCCCTAAGCTCTCTCCTTTTCACCCCACATAACGGCCGCAACATGCAACGTGCAGACAACACGCGGCCAGCACAAGGACAATTCAATGGCAAACAAAATGTTGATCGACGCGTCACATGCGGAAGAAACCCGCGTGGCGGTCGTGCGCGGAAACCGCGTTGAGGAATTCGATTTCGAAAGCGCACAGCGCAAGCAACTTCGCGGCAATATCTATCTCGCAAAAGTTACACGCGTAGAGCCTTCCCTTCAGGCGGCCTTCGTCGATTACGGCGGGAACCGCCATGGCTTCCTCGCCTTCAGCGAAATTCATCCCGACTATTACCAGATCCCCGTCGCCGACAGGCAGGCGCTTCTTGAAGAAGAAGCCCGCTACGCCGAAGAGCGCGCCAATTCTGAAGAGCGTGGCGACCGCAATGAGCGCGGCGGCGGCGGAAACCGTGGACGCAAGCGCCGCGGCGGACGCCGTTTCGACAAACGCTCGCGCGCTGCCGGTAACGAGGCGCAGGGCGAAACCGTTTCTTCTGAAGAGATCGACGAAAATCTCGACCTCGAAACGAACGAAGGCAATGAGGTTGAACAGGTTTCAGTTGCTGATGACAATGTCACTGCACAAGATGATGCGACTGATTTCGAAAACGATGACAACGGCAGCGAAGACACACCTGTCGAAACAAATGATAGCGAAAACGAAACAGCGGACGAAAACAGCGACGACACATCTGAAAACGCCGAAACCGGCGATACAGATGAAACCGATGCGCCGCGCGAGGAAGAAACCATCGAAGCTGTCGGCGGCGCCGATGCGATGGAAGAAGTTGACCGCCCGCGCCGTTTCGCACCGCGCCGTTACAAAATTCAGGAAGTGATCAAGCGTCGACAGGTTATCCTTGTGCAGGTCGTGAAAGAAGAACGCGGCAACAAGGGCGCAGCGCTGACGACCTATCTCTCGCTCGCTGGCCGTTATTCCGTGCTGATGCCGAACACGGCACGCGGCGGCGGTATTTCGCGCAAGATCAACAACGCGGCCGACCGTGCGCGTCTGAAAGAAATCGCCACCGAACTCGAAGTGCCGGACGGCATGGGCATGATCATCCGCACGGCGGGCGCCTCGCGCACCAAGCCGGAAGTGAAGCGCGACTTCGAATACCTGATGCGCCTGTGGGAAAGCGTCGCCGACCTGACGCTGAAATCACAGGCCCCTTCCCTCGTTTACGAAGAAGGTTCACTGATCAAGCGCGCAATCCGCGATCTTTATAATAAAGACATCGACGATGTGATCGTCTCAGGCGAAACCGCCCACCGTGAAGCGAAAGACTTCATGGGCATGCTGATGCCGAGCCACATCGACAACGTGATTTCATATGAAGAGCCGGTGCCGCTGTTCAGCAAGTTCGGCGTCGAGTCGCAGCTTGAGCAGATGTTCAACACGCAGGTGAACCTCAAGTCCGGCGGCTATATCGTCATCAATCAGGCGGAAGCGCTGGTCGCGATCGACGTGAACTCCGGCCGTTCAACGCGCGAACACAATATCGAAGATACGGCGCTGCGCACGAATATAGAAGCGGCGGAAGAAATTGCACGCCAGCTTCGCCTGCGCGATCTTGCCGGCCTCATCGTGATCGATTTCATCGACATGGAAGAGCACCGCAACAACCGCACGGTCGAGCGCAAAATAAAAGACGCGCTGAAGCAGGACCGCGCCCGCATCCAGGTCGGCCGCATTTCGCATTTCGGCCTTCTCGAAATGTCGCGTCAGCGCCTGCGCGCCAGCGTGTTCGAATCCACGACCGAAACCTGCCCGGTCTGTAACGGCGCGGGCCATGTGCGCAATGCCGCATCGTCGGCCTTGCAGATCCTGCGCCTGATCGAGGAACGCCTGCTGCAAAACAGCGGCTATCATATCTCCATCCGCACACGCACGCCGATCGCGCTTTACGTCCTCAACCACAAGCGCGGGCATTTGCGCGAATTGGAAGAACGTTTCGGCGTCACGATTGTGATCGATGCCGACAACAACCTGCCGGCCGGTACGCCCTTCCTCGTCGAGCGCGGCGGCAATGCCGGTGTTATACAGCATCAGCGCCGCAGCACCGTCGGTGTCGACAGCGTCGATGTCTCAGACATTGAAATGGATGAAAGCGAAGAGCAAAGTGCACTTCCAAATACGTCGCGCACGCCGCAAGGCGAAGAGCGCGGCGAAGACGGGCAACCGCGCCGCAAGCGCCGCCGTCGTGGCCGCCGCAGCGGAAACGGGCGCGAATTCATTCCGCGCGGGGAAGAAGCGGCACCAGCCGAAACTGCTACTATCAATGAAAACGAAACAACTGAAGGCTCGGATTCTTCAGTTCAACCTTCCGGCGAGCAACCCTCGTTTCGTGGGCGTGGACGCGGACATCACCGCAATGCGGAAGAACAGGGCAGCGACCGCCCGGCCCGCACACCGCGCCGGAAAATGCGCGGCGGGCGTGATCATGCAGATGAGAGCAATGAGCAGCATGCGCCTGCAGCAGCTGTAAAAGAAAAAGTCTCTGCTTCAGCCGAAGCCGATGACGACACGCCGCCGCAAATGCCGCGTATCCCTGAATTGCCGGATGTCGGCGATACAGGCGATGCAAAACCAACCGGCGAACGCAAAGGCTGGTGGAGCAAGAAAATTTTGGGCGGTTAAGCCAAGATCTTAAAAATAAAGCGCCGCTTATTGCGGCGCTTTTTTATTTCTTCTTCTATTAGATTCCTTTTTCAAATTTCGCCATACAGGCTTTGTTAGTGCGAACAATGCTTTCATGATCTGCTCAGCAGAATCTTTTGCGGCATCACAATTCGCTATCCATTTTTTTCTTGCAGCTTTTAATGCTTGAGGCATAAGCATGCGGCTTATATTTTTTAATTCTGAATTGGATGCATAAGGTAACGCAAATAACTCGAGTAACCCTATTCTCTCTATCTCACGAGGCTTATATTCATAATTATGGACATGAATTCCTCGCGCTGCTAAAGCACTTTTGAATACGCGTTTGTGTATTTTTAGAATGACGCCGAGATGTCGCGTATCAATGACAATATTTTGAGATATTGCATATAGTTTGGTATTGTCGATAAACTTTTTTAAGCGCTCTTCAAAAATATAGCACTCATGAATAAATAACTGATACGTAGCTTCTATATGCTCTGATTTACTTATCTTGCCATTCCAAGGATATGCACGAAACATTTTTTTGTGAGTATCGAAACGACCATAAGACCCAAAAAGACCCATAATTGAATGTATAAAATCGATTGTTTCTTTTGGAAGCACAGAGTTTTGAGGAGTTACACTTTCTTCTCCCAAGATATCAGCGATTATACGATTATCGGCATTCGTTCGCTTTGTTGAAATTTGAGATGAAATAAGCTCAGACACTACGTCAAATGGAGCAAATAATTCCTTATCTCGTTTTTTTACAGAGAGGGCTTTGACTTTAGGCATTTTTATTAAACAGCTCGCGCCCGATCAGCATGCGCCGGATCTCCGACGTGCCTGCGCCGATCTCATAAAGCTTTGCATCGCGCAATAAACGGCCTGTCGGATATTCATTGATATACCCATTGCCGCCGAGCAGCTGGATGGCGTCAAGTGCCATTTGCGTCGCCCTTTCGGCCGCGTAAAGAATAGCTCCCGCCGCATCTTCGCGCGTCGTTTCACCGCGATCGCAGGCTTTCGCCACCGCATAGACGTATGCTTTCGCCGAATTCATAGCGACATACATGTCGGCGAGCTTGCCCTGCACCAGCTGGAATTCACCGATGCTCTGGTTGAACTGTTTGCGTTCATGCACATAGGGCAACACGACATCCATGCAGGCCTGCATGATGCCGAGTGAGCCCGCCGCGAGAACGGCGCGCTCATAATCGAGACCCGACATCAGGATTTTGACGCCCTCGCCGATTTTGCCAAGCACATTATCTTGCGGCACTTCGCAATCCTCAAAAACCAGCTCGCCCGTTTCCGAACCGCGCATGCCAAGCTTGTCGAGCTTCTGTGCGACGGAGAAGCCTTTGAAATTCTTCTCGATCAGGAAAGCTGTGATGCCTTTCGAACCCGCGCTTGCATCTGTCTTTGCATAGACGACCAGCGTTTCCGCCTGCGGACCGTTGGTGATCCACATTTTCGTGCCGTTGAGCACGAAGCGGTCACCTTTTTTATCGGCCTTGAGACGCATGCTGACGACGTCCGACCCTGCGCCGCTTTCCGACATCGCGAGCGCGCCAAGGTGTTCGCCCGAAATCAGTTTCGGCAGATAGTTTTTCTTTTGCGTCTCGTTACCCCAGCGCCGGATCTGGTTGACGCATAAATTCGAATGCGCGCCATATGACAAGCCAACCGACGCCGATGCGCGCGACACTTCTTCCATTGCAATGCAGTGTTCAAGATAACCAAGGCCAGCCCCGCCCCATTCTTCTTCCACGGTGATGCCATGCAAGCCGAGCGCACCCATCTCCGGCCACAACTCGCGCGGGAACCAGTCGTCGCGATCAATCTTTTCGGCGAGTGGTGCGATACGCTCTGCCGAGAAATCGCGCACGCTCTCGCGCAGCATATTGGCGGTTTCACCAAGATCGAAATTAAAAGCGGTACTGTTTTTCAAGATGCAACCCTTCAACTGAAGACAATTTGGCATAAGTCCAAAATGCACTCAAAACAACGAAAAAATGAATTTGCCATATAAATAGGAGTGATCTAGCATCAGAAAACTTATTTTATAAAAGACATATGAGGTTTTTGTCGCATGGCCAACCTTCTTGATTTTCTGCCCTCCTTTAAAACAGTCGCCAGACAGGATGGAAACAGAAGAAGCGTGTCAGATACCGATCTGCAAAAAACGTTTTATCAATCGATCGAAAAAACCAGGGCCTTTCAGGATTGCAAAACGGAAGATGAGCGAAAATCTTTAAAGCTGTGCGGATTTTCTGCCGCAAGAATGTTCAAAGCTGTCGCTAAAAAAGATGACAAGCGCGATCTTTCGTCCATCGAATATGATAACTGTGTCGCGAAACTGAAAAACTCTATTTACGATTACGGGAATGGGCTCATCGCTTTCACGACGGATAATCGCGATACGCAGGCAACCTTGAAACTGCTGCTGCGCTCGTACGGTGTCGATTATACCATTCACGATCCAAACGACGAAGCCTTCAAAGGCATGTATTAGTTTTATTCAAAGCCCGAACCACAGCGTAGCCGTTGCGAGGAATGCGAAGAAGCCAACGATATCCGTCACTGTGGTTACAAAAGTTCCCGATGCGACGGCGGGATCGACCTTCATCCGATCCATTGCGATCGGCACCAGCACACCGGCGAAAGCAGCCGCCAGAAGATTGGCCAGCATTGCAAAAGCGATGACGAGACCGAGCTGCACGTCCTGAAACCATGCACCGGCGATCACGCCAACGATGGCCGCGAATGCGAGGCCGTTGAAGAGCCCGACCGCCCCTTCACGCAAAACGACGCGCATCGCGTTGGAACGGCGCAGTTCGCGCGTCGCGAGCGCACGCACGGCCACCGTCATTGTCTGCGTACCAGCATTGCCGCCCTGCGATGCGACAATCGGCATCAAGACGGCGAGCGCAACCATTTTTTGCAGCGAACTTTGAAACAAGCCAATGACGGCGGAAGCTGCGATCGCCGTCAGCAGGTTGATGAACAGCCAGTTGAAACGGCCGAACGCGATGCGGAAAACATTGTCGCTGATTTCTTCGTCGGCGTTGACACCGCCGAGCGCCTTGATATCGGCATCGGCTTCTTCTTCGATGACGTCGACCATGTCGTCGATCATCAGCACGCCGGCGAGACGCCCGACCTTGTCGGTGACAGGCGCCGAAATCAGGTTGTAGCGCTGGAAGCTCCGCGCGGCTTCTTCCTGATCGGTGTTGACGTTGAAAGCATGCTTCGGCTCTTTCATCAGCATGCCCATCAGCAAATGCCTGTCGGCACGCAGCAGGGTTCCGAGCGTCGCCTCACCCAGCAGCGTATTGCCCGGGCCGATGACGAAAATTTCATAGAAATCTTCCGGCAGGCCTTGTGTGTTCTGGCAATAGGCGATGGTCTGTTCAACCGTCCATTCCGGCGGAACGGCGATGAAGTCGTTCTGCATCAGGCGGCCGACGGTATCGTCCTGATATTCGAGGCCGCGCTGCAGCTCGAGCCGCTCGCCGAGCGGCAATTGCGACAAAACGTCTTCGCGGTCTTCCTCGTTCAGATTTTCAAGAATGAAAACCGCGTCGTCGTTTTCAAGATCGCGCACATTGCGGGCGATGACCGTGTTGGACAGATCTTCAAGGATCTCCTCGCGCACGGCATCGTCAACCTCGGTGAGCGAGGTAAAATCGAACTCATTGCCAAGAAGGGTGATCAGCGCGGCGCGGTCTTCGGAATTCAGCGCCTCGAGCAGGTCAGCAAGGTCGGCCTCGTGCAGGTCACCCGCCAGCGCCTTGAGCGAGGCCATGTCATGATCATGCAGGGCGATATCGATCGCGTCCACGAAGGCAGACGTGACATGCCCTTCGTCGCTGCGGAAGGCCGGTATGGCATCGCCCTGAGGGCGTTCGATGTCGTGCACGCTCGCCATGGCCTTCCCTTTAAAGTTTTACATTGAGAATCAATGCCTGATGGGCTGCCGGCCCGCCACACAAGAAGCAAACCTTTCAGCCTTTAGCAACACCCCAGTAAAACAGCTATCTTTGGCTAAAAAAAGACTTCATTAAGCACTGTATAGCAATGTCTTTGACGGGTTATACCGATGTCGCAAAAAGTTTTTCCGATTCTTGTTTTTTTGAGCCTTGCAGGCATGCAAACGGCATGGGCCGATGAGTGCCCGGGCAACCCCAACGCGCTTGGCACATCACGCACCATGACGGTTGATACTTCGGCCGGTCTTTCGGTCGGCTTGCAATATCATCACGACCTGCCGCTCAAGAATAAAGAAGTCGTGCTGACTTTCGACGACGGCCCGCTGCCGCTTTATTCAGAACGGGTGCGCAAGGCGTTGAAAGCCGAATGTGTGCAGGCGACCTATTTCCTCGTCGGCAAGAACGCCCTCGCCTATCCTGAATTCGTTCGCAAGCTCGCAGCCGACGGCCACAGCATCGGTACACATACGATGACGCATGCGATGAATCTCAACCAGCTGACTGAAAAGAAGGCACTGTCGCAGGTCGATCGCGGTATCGCAGCTGTCGCCAGCGCCATGAAAACATCCGGTAACCCGGAAAACTTCGCGCCGTTCTTCCGCTTCCCCGGCCTCAATGATAACGCCGCCGTTCGCAAGACGCTGCAAAAGCGCGGCATGGGTGTTTTCGATATCGATGCCGAAGGTGGCGACTGGCTGAAAGAATATTCATCGGACGATGTTTTAAAACGCGTGATGAACCAGCTGCGCCGCGAGCGCAAGGGCATTGTCCTTCTGCATGACATCCAGCCGCGCACGGCCGCCATGGTGCCCGCCTTCCTGCGTCAGTTGAAAAAAGAAGGTTACAAGGTCGTACACATTATTCCTGCCCAGCCTGTCATCAGCGACGAGGCAACCATCGCCAGCGCCGATACGGGTGACGTTGACGAAACGGCTAAGATAAACGGCCTGCGCTCTTTCGCTCCTGAAAACGATGCGACACTGATGGCAGCAGTCAATACGCCCGTGATGCCGGAAGCCATCCGCATGGTACCGCCCCCTGCCAATCATATCCCGCCGGTCGGCAATATGAATATGCCGCCACAGGCGACGATAAACCCGCAGATGGCGATGCCCGCACAGCCTATGCAACAGCAAATGCCTCAACAGATGCCGCCATCGCAGGCTTTCGCGGCGCATGCGCCAAACGACATGCAGATGGCCATACCGGTAACGGCAAAGCCCGCCGGAATGAATGAAGAAAAAGCGCACAGGGCGAATGTGATGCCGCGTAAAAATCGTTTGAACCCGGCGCTGCTTCGCCGCGACCGCGCGCAGGACGATATTGAGAAAATTTACGCCGAACGCCGCAAGCTTTACAGCCGCCGCACGACAAACCCGTCACAGGCTTACGCGCCGCAGCAGCATTATGCGGAAGTGGCAAGCCGCCCGCAGGCATCGAAATACATTCTCAATTCGCTTTTCGAAAGCCTGCGCGGCACGAATTAATCAGCATCACTGATCGTAACGGGCTTCAATTTTCCCTGTTTGGAAAAATGATACGTCAGCGGGTATTTTTTGATTTTGTCATTTTCGTTCGAAACAAGATTGTTCTTATCTTCGATCGATTTCGGAACCTGCGCTTTGTCCAAAGGACAATTTTTCACAACGCTGATCAGGTCCTTGCTCACGGCATCCAGCGTCATTTCATGCAGGGCACCCGCTTCAATATTGCCCTGCTGATCGAAAAATTTCCAGGCGAGGAAAGCATTTCCGGCAAGGGACAGAGCAAGCAGAACTATTACGACAGAGTATTTCATTGGTAGCGCGCTATGGGTTTGGCACGAACGCTCATAGCATAAAATCATGTTTTCGCTTGTTGCGAAAACATGGTGCGGTCGAAAGGACTCGAACCTTCACGATGTTACTCACTGCCACCTCAAGGCAGCGCGTCTACCAATTCCGCCACGACCGCAAAAATTGAATTGTGTGCCTAGCACCCTTCAGGGCACCCGACAAGCTATTCGGCAGGCTTTTCAGGAGTCTCTTCGGCCGTGCCTGCCAGCTCACCCTCTTTCAGGGGAATTTTGACCTCGTCACGGGCTTTGGCCGCTGCCTCGACAGCATCTTCGAGGCGTAGGTTGCCACCCGCGCTGAGCGGCCGCCGGAACAGCTTGGTGATGGAAATACCGATGCGGCCTTCGTTGACGATAATTCCCGCCTGCGCCACCGGCACGTCGTTGGCGAGGATGATGACATCGTCCGCCTCAGTGGTGTTCAGCTCAATGACAGCACCGCGGCCCATGCGCAGCAGCTGGTGCACAGGCATGAAGGTTTCGCCGAGCACGACCTCGATCTCGACACTGACATCCTCCAGTGTTTCAACGATTTCGGATACGGCTGCAGCTGTTTCAGACATCAATATCCCTTTGCGAATCCATTCGCTCTTCCCAAACCTTACTTTCTGGCTATCTTCCTTAACAAATGCTTGAGATCGCTCCCACACGCGCGCTTTTTTTACGCCCCGACGCCGAACCGGCGGACTGGGTCATTGCGCCCGCGCCTGTCGCTTATCCCGATGCGGTGGCGGCCATGGAAGCGCGCGTGGCCAGTATCATCAATGGAAACGTGCCGGAAGCCGTTTGGTTGCTGCAACACCCGCCGCTTTATACAGGGGGCACGTCAGCCAAAGCTGTTGACCTTTTAGACAAGCGCTTCCCCGTTTATGAGAGCGGGCGCGGCGGACAATATACTTATCATGGCCCCGGGCAACGCATTGCTTACGTGATGCTTGATCTGAAAGCGCGCAAACCGGATGTGCGCGCTTTCGTGCAGGCGCTTGAAGACTGGATCATCGATACGCTCTGGGATTTTCACGTGCGCGGCGAAAAACGCTGCGACCGCGTTGGCGTGTGGATAAAGCGGCCTACAATCAGCGCGACACGTGAAGACAAGATTGCCGCCATCGGTATCCGTTTGCGCAAATGGGTCAGCCTGCACGGCATCGCGCTGAATATCGAACCCGACCTGACGCATTACGACGGCATCGTTCCGTGCGGCGTGACCCAACACGGCGTGACGAGCCTCACCGATCTTGGCCTGACGGCAACGATGGAAGATGTTGATATTGCCTTGCGGCGTAATTTCGAAAAGATTTTCGGAAAGACGAAAACGGCGAATTCATTATAGCAAAACGCCAGCGTTAAATCAGCTTGGAAATTCCAGCCCCAGATCGCGATAATGCGACGGATCGTCGGCCCAGTTCTCGCGCGTTTTGACGTGCAGGAAGAGATGCACTTTTGCTTCGATCAGTTTTGAAATTTCAATGCGCGACGCCGCGCCGACAGCCTTGATCATTGCACCGCCCTTGCCGAGAACGATTTTTTTCTGGCCGTCGCGCTCGACGAAAATGGTCTGGTCGATTTTTACCGAGCCGTCCTTGCGCTGCTCCCATGCCTCTGTTGCAACGGTCAGCGAATACGGCAATTCGTCATGCAAACGGTCAAACAATTTTTCACGCGTGATTTCGGCCGCCAGCATGCGCATCGGCAGGTCGGACGGTTGATCATCGGGGTAAAGCCATGGCCCTTCCGGCATACGCTTTGCAATAAATTGCAGGAAATCTTTCAGCCCGTCGTTCTTCGTTGCCGACACCATGAACACGGCTTGTGGCTCAAGCAGCTTTTGCCCTTCTTCCGCCAGTGCGAGAAGCTGGTCGCGCGGGATTGTGTCGATTTTTGTCAGGATCAACAGGCTTGGAAATTCTTTTTTCTTCAGCTGCTCGGCAATCGTTTTATTTTCCGCATCGAACCCGCGCTGCACATCGATAAGAAGCGCAGCATAATCGGCATCCTTCGCACCACCCCATGCCGATTTCACCATGGCGCGATCAAGGCGCCGCTTCGGCTCGAAAATACCCGGTGTATCGACGAAAATAATCTGCGTCTGATCCTGCGACATCACCCCGCGAATGACAAAGCGCGTCGTCTGCACCTTGCGACTGACGATGGAGACTTTCGTGCCGACGAGCGCGTTAACGAGCGTCGACTTGCCCGCATTCGGCACGCCCAATAGGGCCACATAACCGCAACGCGTGTTCATAACGCTGGCCATGCGCCTTCACGCTTCAAGAGCTTTTCGGCCGCTTCCTGCTCGGCAAGGCGCTTCGAGGCACCCGCCCCCTGCGACGGCTTCAGGCGTGCAACTTTCACTTCCATGACGAAATGCGGCGCGTGGTCAGGTC
>JAZKID010000052.1:26090-27690 GCA_040385045.1 Pseudomonadota bacterium
GGCTGGCAAATCATATCCCTTCGATTGCGCCCATTCCTGCAAGAGCGTTTTGGCGTCGCGCAGGATTTGCGGTGGGTTTTCAAGAAAAGCCTGCCAGTTCGTGGCAACAAACGCACGCGCTTTTTCCCAGCCGCCATCGATGAAAATGGCGCCGATCACGGCCTCGCAGGCGTCGGCAAGGATCGCCTGCTTGCCGCGCCCGCCCGTTTGAATTTCACTGTCGCCGAGAATGAGCTCATCGCCCAGCTTCAGGATTTCCGAAACCAGTGCGCAGGTTTCGCCGCGTACCAGTGCTGTGAGACGCGGCGCGAGATCGCCTTCCTTCGAATTTGGAAAATGCGCGAACAGCATATCGGCGATCGTCAGGCCTAGGACCCTATCTCCAAGAAACTCAAGACGCTCATATGTCGGCGCATTCGCGCGGTCGATGCTGCTCGCATGCGTCAGCGCTTCGCGCAGCAGGGATTTGTTTTTGAAAGTGTAGCCGAGGCGATGTTCGAGAGAAGCCACGCGCACTCTTTAGTGAATGGTGTGGAACAGGCGGTTCCAGCGCACCGTCCACGGCCAGTTCCAGAACATCCATGCCGGCTGCCCTTCATTGACCGAGAAGAAGATCACTTCCGCGCGGCCCAGCAGGTTGATTTCCGGCACATAGCCGACATCGTTCAGCACGCGCGAGTCCGAGGAATTGTCGCGGTTGTCGCCCATGAAAAAATAATGACCTTCAGGCACGATATATTCCTGTGTGTCGTCCAGAGAGCCGTTCTGCGTCATATCGAGCGTATTATATGTCACGCCGTTCGGCAGCGTTTCGCGAAATTGCGGGATCATCACCGGCTGGTCGAACGCATCCTCGCCTTCGAAATCATCAACGCGTTCGCGCTTCACTTCCTGCCCGTTGATGTAGAGCACGCTGTGCTTCATTTGAATGTGATCACCCGGCAGCCCGATCAAACGTTTGATGTAATCGGTCGCATTGTCACGCGGTGTTTTGAAAACGATCACGTCGCCGCGTACCGGCGGCGTCGACCAAGCGCGTCCTTCGAATAGCGGGATCGAAAACGGGAAAGAATGTTTCGAATAGCCGTAAGCGAATTTGTTGACGAACAGATAATCGCCGATCAGCAGATTGGCTTTCATCGAACCGGATGGAATGTTGAACGGCTGATAAAGAAAGGTACGGATCGCCAGAGCGATAAACAACGCTTCGAGAATAACAATAACGGTTTCGAGAAAAGTCGCGCTGCTGGATTTTGAAGAGGCCATTTTAAGGTTTTCTGATGTGTTTCTATGTCGCCCGTATAGCCGAAATCACCACAAAAGCCAGCGCCTGCGGCCTGTCGTCCGTTAAACTGATGTGAATATGCGGCACCATGCCTTGCGGGACGAGCTTTTGCAGGCGTTTCAGCGCCGCACCTGTCAATTCCAGAGTCGGCGGGCCGAATTGTCCGCGCACCACGCCGATCTCGCGCCAGGCAACGCCCTGCCCTATACCCGTTCCCAGCGCTTTTGCGCAGGCCTCTTTCGCCGCGAAACGTTTTGCCAGCCGCGCGATCATCTGCGCCTTGCTCGATATGGCATAACGGCGCTCTTCGGGCGT
>JAZKID010000052.1:27700-28872 GCA_040385045.1 Pseudomonadota bacterium
AGGATGGCGTTCATAAACGCGGCCTACGCGATCGATGTCGATGATATCCGTGCCGATGCCCAAAATCATATTATAAAGCTCATGCGATTTTGGCACGCTGTGCCCGCGCTTCATTCATCAATCCGCGCATTTGCCGGACAGCGGCATCAAGACCGATAAAAACCGCTTCACTGATCAGGAAGTGGCCGATGTTCAGTTCCGCAAACTCCGGGATCATCGCAATCGGTTTTACACTCTTGAATGTGATGCCGTGCCCGGCATGCATCTCTAATTCAAGCTTTGCGCCATGACTCGCGGCATCTTGAATGCGCTGCAAATCGGCGGATGCTTTTTTTGCATCATCCATTTCAAGCGCGTGACAATAAGCGCCCGTATGCAACTCGACAACCGGCGCGCCAATTCTTTTCGCAGCCTCGATCTGCGCTTCATCGGCTTCGATGAAAAGTGAAACGCGGATGCCAGCTTTATTAAGCTTCGCCACATAATCGCTCAGAGTACTTTCATTGGCTAATATATCGAGCCCGCCTTCCGTAGTTCGCTCTTCACGCTTTTCAGGAACGAGACAGCAGGCATGCGGTAAAATACGCAGCGCGATTTCCAGCATTTCGTCCGTTGCGGCCATTTCAAAATTCAACGGCACATTGAGCTCTTTTTTCAGTGCGTCCATATCGCTGTCGCGGATGTGGCGGCGGTCTTCGCGCAGGTGCGCCGTGATGCCATCAGCTCCGGCCGCAACGGCAATTTTCGCAGCGCGGAGAGGATCGGGATAATCTGCGCCGCGCGCGTTGCGGACCGTCGCAACGTGATCGATGTTGACACCGAGGCGCAGCTTACTCATTTCAGGCTGCGAGGCCGCGGCTTCCCGGTTTTGTTGCGGGAATGGCTGCAAGTTCGGGCGGAAGCGCATCGGGCTGATAAGTCGGGATATCGAGAACAGCAAGCGCGACCAGAGGCACGCCGATATCCGCATTGCCGCCGGAACGATCAATCAGGCAGGCGCCGCCGAGAATATTACCTTTGGTTTCTTTCAAAGTCTCGAGACACTCACGCGCAGAGAGTCCTGTCGTTGTTATATCTTCCACCATGACCACGCGCGCGCCGTCCGGAATTTCAAAGCCGCGCCGTAAAACAAACTTGCCGTTTTCGCGCTCGACAAAAATCGCTTTTGCTCC
>JAZKID010000053.1:0-616 GCA_040385045.1 Pseudomonadota bacterium
GCCGGCGTGTCGCTGGCCGAAGGCACGCGCGGCAGCGGTGAAATCGCGCGCATATCTTTTCAAAGCGTCGTACTGACTTTCAGCCGATGCGCTGTCGGCTTTGCGGCCCTTGCGTAAATTTTCGATGGCCGCATTAAGATTTTGAGGTTGCACACCGGCATTCTGAAGAATTTTTTTGGCTTCGCTATCTTCCACCGTGAGCGCCAGTAATAAACGCTCGACAGTCACATATAAATCGCCTGCTTTTTGCGCAGCTTTCTCAGCTGTATCGAAAACGCGCGCCAATTCGGGGCGCAAATAAAGCTGGCCTGCGCCGGAGCCTTCGACGCGCGGCAACCGCGCCAGCTCCCCGGCAATTTTGCTCCGCACTTCCGCGGAGCGCCCACCAGCGCGGTCAATCAGATTTGAGGCAAGGCCCTCGTCATCATCCATCAGCACTTTGAGCATGTGCAGCGGTGTGAAAGCCTGATGCCCCTGGCGCAGGGCCTTCTCGAAGGATTCGCGGACGGCGGCAGCGTCCTCGCGGTGGACCAGTTCCAGGATGGAGTGGTTGTTGAGTTCGACGATGGTGCAGCCGAGGAACTTCTGCAGCGCGGGAGTGGCCGCCAGCCAGCCG
>JAZKID010000053.1:626-6993 GCA_040385045.1 Pseudomonadota bacterium
AGGGCGTAACTTTGCGCGGACTGCAGAAAGCCGCGCAGGCGCTCGGTATATTTTTCAGGATTCATCAGCGACTCCTCGTTAACACAAACTCGACATCGTTCTTCGTGATGTAAGAGCGGTTCAGGGTCTCTGCAAGAGGCTGAAAAACTAGATTTTATGCCTCAGACGCCGGAGGCGTTGCGGTATTGTTGTTCGCGACATCTTCAGACGTTTCTTCCTGTGCGCGAACGCGGCGGCGCGTGCGTGTCAGAAAAGAGGGAAGCTGCTCGCCGCCTTCGCTGGCTGGCGCAACAGGCGCACCGGTGTTTTCATTTTCATTGCGCGGCTGGTGATTGCGTTGCGGGCGCTCATTACGCTTGTCAAAACGGCGCGGGCCGCGCGGCTGATGTTCGCCTTCTTCGCGCGCCACAGGCTGATTTTCATCGCGCTGCGGAAACGACACGCTCGGCTGTTCGGCATTATCATGACGATCATGCCGCTGGTAATTATTACGCTGGAAACGGTTGTCGCGATTATCACGATAATTCTGGCGGCCGTTGAAATCGCCGCCTTCCGTTGCAAGGCCTTCATCACCGCCCTCACTCTCATCGCCGTCGCCTTCTTCATTGCGCTGGAGGCCGCCATTCTGTGCGGCAAACTGCAACTGGTAAGCGGCGATCATGCGTGAATAATGTTCGGCATGCTGCAGGTAGTTTTCCGCGAGAACATAATCGTCGGTTGATTGCGCATCGCGCGCCAGCTGCGCATATTTTTCTGCAATGTGCTGCGCCGTTCCGCGCAGTTTTACATCTGGGCCATTAGACTCGTAGCTGCGCTGCAAAGGATTGCCGCCACCACCGCCACCACCTTTGCCGCCGCCGCGATGGCGGCCACGCATGCGCTGCTTGTTTTGCCCGGGTCTCATCATGGTGTGCCTTACATTCTTAAAGCTGCTGCGCCAGTGTGCAGAACCTGCACGCGCGTTTCACATTTTACTTTTTGCCGTTTAACCGCTTCTGCTTTTTTACGGCTGCAACCAGCCTGTTAAAAAATGGCACAAAGCGCCAATGCCTCTTCAATCTTCAAATTGACTTTCAGGGCATATGCATCGTCTTAGCCATGTTATGCGGCTTTTCCAAGTGCTTTTTCTGCACCAGCGGTGAAAAACTTAAAGCCCTGACATACCCGGAAAGATCGTGGCTTTGACCAAGGTTTTGATAGCCTGCGCCTGCAAAAATGGCCTTGACGGCTTCGGCCTGCATACTGCCGATTTCCACCGCCAGCACACCATTCTCATGAAGATGCGATGCCGCCTGCCGTGCGATGGCACGATAGGCATCGAGACCGTCATGGCCGCCGTCGAGCGCGCGAAGCGGGTCATAAAGGCGCACGTCTTCGGCAAGGCCCGCGATTTCGGCCGAAGCGATATAGGGCGGATTGGAGACGATGATATCGAATTTTTCTTTTGTACCCTCTAGCCAATTGCCACATAAAAATTGCGCGCGATCCGGCACATGATTGAGCGTGGCGTTGCGCCTCGCCGTTTCGATAGCTTGTTGCGAAATATCAACACCAAGCCCGGTTGCTTTTTGGCATTCGAGCAAAAGCGCGATCAGCAAAATGCCGCTACCTGTGCCAAGATCGGCCATGCGCAGATTTTCATGACGGCGCGTACCCAGCAGATCCAGCACCATTTCAACAAGCGTTTCCGAATCGGGCCGCGGCTCCAGCGTTTCAGGCGAAAGCTCGACTTCAAAACTCCAGAAAGCGCGCCTGCCGAGAATGCGCGCGACCGGTTCATGCGCGAGGCGGCGCGTGCGGAATGTTTCGATCTGCGCCTGCTGCGCTTGTGTCAGCTCTTTATCGCTGATGAGGACTTGTGCGCCGTTCATCTGCGTTGCCTCGGCAATAAGAAGGCGCGCGTCAAGTTCAGGCGTTTCAAGGCCTGCTTCACGAAAGGACGACGCAAGCGCGCGATACGCCGTTGAAATTATCACACAATATCTCCGGCGCTCGCCAGCAGTTCGGCCTGATGTTCCGCGATCAGCGGATCGATAATTTCATCCAGCGCCTCGCCGATCATCACCTTGTCGATTTTATAAAGTGTCAGCTCGATGCGGTGATCCGTTACACGGCCTTGCGGATAATTATAGGTGCGGATGCGTTCGGAACGGTCGCCCGAGCCGACCTGCCCCTTACGCGTCGCGGAACGTTCGCTTTCGCGTTTTTGATATTCAAGGTCGTAAAGACGCGCCCGCAAAACTTTCAGCGCCTTCGCTTTATTTTTATGCTGCGATTTTTCGTCCTGCTGCTGCACGGTTACGCCGGTGGGGATGTGCACGATGCGCACGGCGGAATCGGTCGTGTTCACCGACTGTCCCCCGGGACCGGAGGAGCGAAACACATCGATACGCAAATCGCTCTCGTTGATCTTAATGTCGACTTCTTCCGCTTCCGGCAGCACGGCGACTGTTGCGGCAGAGGTATGGATGCGTCCCTGCGTTTCCGTATCCGGAACACGCTGAACACGGTGTACACCGGATTCAAATTTAAGCCGCGCAAACACGTTGCTGCCGGTAATCGATGCGATGACTTCGCGGAACCCGCCCTTTGTGCCTTCCGATATCGACATGACCTCGACTTTCCAGCCGTGCAATGCCGCATAACGCTGGTACATATCGAAAAGATTACCCGCAAACAGGGCGGCCTCGTCGCCGCCCGTACCGGCGCGTAATTCGAGAATGGCACTTTTTTCATCCGCCGCATCTTTCGGCAACAGAAGAATGCGCATTTCCTGATCCATCACCTCAATTTTTGCTGCGAGCATCTGCCTTTCCGCGTCGGCCATTTCCTGAAGTTCGGGATCGTCCTCGCCTTCCATTTCGGACAAGCCTGCAAACTCTTTACGCGCGGCCAGCAGATCTTTTGCTTTTTTCGCAACAGGTTCGATCTCGGCATATTCGCGCGACAGGGCAACGAAAGCATTCGATTCCGATGTCGTCGACAGTTTGTCGGACAGCGCATCGAGCCTGTTGACAAAAGAACTCAGTTTTTCATCGGTGATCATGACATCATCTTAATTGAGAGCGACAGAGTGTTGCTGGGCGAAATTTTGCAATTGCTCGCGCACACTTGTCTGCATTTCACCGCGCGCAAGGAGCTGATCAACGAACGCCGAAGCCTGCGCGATGTCAAGCGACAGCAACATCGCCTTGACAGGACCGACGGCGGACGGGGCAATCGAGATCCGTTTATAGCCGATCGCCAGCACGGCCAAAGCTTCAAGCGGCTTGCTGGCCATTTCCCCGCACAGCGTGAGCGGGACATTGGCATCCCCAGCCACTTTTGCAATGCGCCGCAGCACGCGCAAAGGCGAAATCGATAAAGGATCATAACGGCCGGCCAGGCGCGTATTGGTGCGGTCGGCGGCGAAAAGAAACTGCAGCAGGTCATTCGACCCGACGGAAATAAAATCGACATGCTGCACAAGCTCTTCAAGCTGCCAAAGAATGGCCGGCACTTCCACCATCGCGCCGATTTTGATTTCCGACGGAATTTTATGGCCGTGCTTTTTGAGAAAATCGCACTCCTGCCTGACGATCTCGCGGCCGCGCGTGATTTCGGAAATATCCGTGATCATGGGAAACATGAAATGCAGCGGCCTGTCGCCGGACGCAAGCAGAAGCGCGCGCACCTGCGTTTTCAGAAGTCCGGGACGATCCAGCGTCAGGCGCATGGCCCGCCACCCTAAAGCAGGATTTTCTTCTGTTTCTGCGCGCATGTAGGGAAGAATTTTATCGCCGCCGACATCCAATGATCTGAAAATCACCGGCTTGCCGTCAGCTGCTTGCAACACCTGTTCATACAGCGCGCGCTGTTCGGCGATGCGCGGGAATTTCGCGGCGACCATGAACTGCAGCTCTGTGCGGAAAAGGCCGATGCCGTCGGCATTCGTCTCATGAAGGTAAGGAAGATCGACGATCAGGCCCGCATTCAGGAACAGGCTGACGGCAATGCCGTCTTTCGTTTTCGCCTCGACATCGCGCAGCGTATTATAATGTGCGAGGCGCTTGGCACGGAAGCGAACTTTTTCTGCGTAGGAATGTTCGACATTGGCGGGTGGGCGTATATGCACCTGCCCGGTTGAGCCGTCGACGATGATCGCATCGCCCTGCTCGACCTGCGCGACGATGTTGGCCGCCATGCCGACACTGGCGATACCGAGCGCGCGCGCGACGATGCTGACATGGCTGGTCGGCGAGCCTTCTTCGAGAACGAGGCCGCGCAGTTTCGTGCGATCATAATCGAGCAGTTCGGCCGGGCCCATATTGCGCGCGACGATGATGGCGTCTTTCGGCAGATCGCCGCGATGCGCCGCATCGCCGACAAGCTGGCGCATCAGGCGGTTGGCGAGATCATCAAAATCGTTGAGGCGTTCGCGCAGATATGGATCTTCGGCGCGCTGCATGCGTGCACGCATGTCGGACTGGACTTTTTCGACGGCGGCTTCCGCCGTCAGACCCGTTTCCACCGCTTCGCGCAACCGCCCGGCCCAGCGCCGGTCATTCGCGAACATGCGATAGGCTTCCATGATTTCGCGGTGTTCGCCACGCTCGAGATCTTCATGATCGAGCAGGCTGTCGATATTTGCCTGAAGGTCGGAAAGGGCTTGCTCGAGCCGCACCAGTTCGGCTGCCGGATCGGCGGAGACAAGCTGGCCGATCGCAACGCGCGGCACATGCAGCACGACATGGCCAAGACCAATAGCGTCGAAAAAACCCGTGCCGTTGAGATGGATCGGGCGCTTCGCCGCAAGCGGCGCTCCGGCACGCGCGAGCTGACTGAATTCATTTCCCGCAACGGCTTCCGATAGAACCAGCGCGATCGCTTCCAGCGTTTCGATTTCTTCCGGCGTGTAGACACGCTGCGCGCGGTTCTGGATGACGAGCACGCCAAGCGTTGAACCTGCGCGCAGGATCGGCACGCCGAGAAAGGCATTGTAAATTTCTTCGCCAAGTTCCGGAAAAAGCAGGAAGTTCGGATGCTCCTGCGCGTTCGCGATATTGAGCGGCGTTGCCGTTCTTGCGACCATGCCGACAAGCCCCTGCCCGGAGCGCATCTGGATGGAGTGAAGGTGTTTGCGGTTGAGGCCTTCGGTGGCAAACAGCTCGAGCTGCCCGTCCATGCGCAGAAGATAGATGGAGCAAACCTCGGCGACCATGTTCGCCGCAATCATCACGACAAGCTTGTCGAGGCGCGCGCGTGCGCTCGCCGGATCAGCGATAACCTCGCGAAGCCGGCGCAGCAGAAGGCGGGGACCGCCATAAGCGCTGCGATTCACGTGCGTGTCCTTTTATCTAAGAGGCGCGGTCTAAACCGTATAACGAGTGCAGGGTCTGCACCGCAAGCTCGGTATCTTTTTTCGCAACCAGGATCGAGACCTTGATTTCTGATGTCGTGATCGCCTGAATGTTGATGCCCTGCTCCCCGAGCGCGCTGAACATGCGCGCGGCAACGCCCGCATGTGTGCGCATACCGGCCCCGACACAGGATATTTTTGCGATGTCCTTGTCGCCGCGAATTTGATCATAGGCGATTTTACTTTTGTTTTTTTCGAGAATGGCCGTTGCACGGCCGAACTCGGTCGCAGGGACCGTGAATGTCATGTCGATCGTTTTTCCGTCGGCGGACACGTTCTGCACGATCATGTCGACATTAATCGCCGCATCGGCGAGCGGCGTAAACAGGTTGCCTGCAACGCCCGCCTCGTCACGAAGGCCAAGCACCGTAATCTTGGCATCGTTCTTGTCGTGAGCAATTCCGCTGACGACCTGATATTCCATCATCGCATCCCCCTTGCAAACCAGCGTTCCGGCAGTCTCGCCTCTATCCGGTTCATCGAAACTCGAACGTACCAGAACAGGCACATTATATAGCATCGCCAATTCCACCGAACGCACGTGCAGAACCTTGGCTCCTAAAGATGCCATTTCCAGCATTTCTTCATAAGCAATTTGAGCGATCCTTCTTGCGGCCGGAACGATGCGCGGATCGGTCGTGTAAACGCCATCGACATCTGTATAAATATCGCAACGGTCCGCCTTGACAGCCGCCGCAACGGCAACGGCCGAGGTATCGGAACCGCCGCGGCCCAGCGTGGTGACATGGCCATGCGGATCGACGCCCTGAAACCCGGCAATCACCGGCACTTCGCCCGCAGCCAGCATGGCCAGAAGTTTTTCGCTGCCGACATTCCGGATGCTTGCACTGCCATGCACCGCATCGGTCTCGACCGGCACCTGCCAGCCCTGCAAGGCATGCGAGACAAGGCCGAGGCTTTGCAGCGTGATCGCCATCAGCCCCGCGGTCACCTGTTCGCCTGATGAGA
>JAZKID010000053.1:7003-7804 GCA_040385045.1 Pseudomonadota bacterium
CAACCATGTCGTATTCACGCGCACTAAAACCCGGATAAGCCTGATTGACATAAGCAACGAGCTGGTTCGTCACGCCTGCCATGGCGGACACGACAACGATCACGTCATGTCCGGCGTTTTTTTCGCGCAGAACATGTTGTGCCGCCTTGGCGATATGCGCGACATCGGCCACCGATGTGCCGCCGAACTTGAGAACCAGCCGATCCATAATCTTGCTCTTGAACCTGTCTTTTGACCTTTTGATGCCTGAGCGCTGCGAACATTGCAATCTCTTGACAAGCCCGGCGCAACAAGGCTCCCTGCATGCCAGCCATGACACAGAAAACCACTACGAAACCAGTCGCAGATGCGGCATCCGGACAACCCGCCAGCAATGTTGACGCCGCGGAAGTCGAGCGCTTCTCAAAGCTGGCTTCTGAATGGTGGAACCCGAACGGCAAGTTCAAACCGCTTCACAAATTCAACCCGGTGCGGCTTGAATATATCCGCGATTCCCTTGCGCGCCATTATGACCGCGATATCGAAAGCGAAATGCCGCTGAAAGACCTCTCGATCCTCGATATCGGCTGCGGCGGCGGACTGCTTTGTGAGCCGCTGGCCCGCCTTGGGGCAGATGTCACCGGCATCGAACCTTCGCGCGCCAATATCGACGCCGCAAAACAACATGCCGTCGAATCCGGCCTCGACATCAATTACCGCGTCACAACGGCCGAAGGTCTCAGCCAGCAGGCGGAGCTTTATGACGTCGTGCTCGCCATGGAAGTGATCGAGCACGTGCCGGACCCCGACGCTTTTATTGCG
>JAZKID010000053.1:7814-12976 GCA_040385045.1 Pseudomonadota bacterium
TATTGCGACCTGCGCAAAATTAGTTAAACCGGGCGGACTCCTCTTGATTGCGACAATCAACCGCACATTCAAGGCTCTCGCATTTGCGATTGTCGGCGCGGAATATGTCCTGCGCTGGCTGCCGCGCGGCACACATCATTACGACAAGCTGGTCACGCCACAGGAAATACTAAAACCGCTTGAGGTAGCAGGCCTTCAGCTTACCGAATTACAGGGTGTTATTTTCAACCCGCTTTTCATGCGCTGGCAACTCAGCACCGATACAAGCGTCAATTACATGGCGCTTGCGATGCGCGCGCGGTCTTCAATTTAACAGCGCATCAAGCTTCCCTGCCTCATCCATCGCCTGAAGATCGTCTCTGCCGCCCACATGCGCGCCGTCAATGAAAATTTGCGGAACAGATGCGCGCCCGTCGGCTTTGGAAATCATCTCCGCTTTTTTATCGGGCTGCTCCAGAATATCGATTTCCTCATAAGAAGCATACTTGCTTTCAAGAAGCTGCTTTGCGCGAGCGCAGTAGGGGCAACCTGTTTTTGTATAGATAAGAATATCAGCCATTATTCGATCACATCCGTCACGCGCGCAAAAACGAGCACATTCACCTCGACTGCCCCCGCTTTCAGCAGTGCGCGTGTTGCAGCTGAAAGCGTTGCGCCCGATGTCATAACATCATCGACGAGCAAAATGTTGCTTCCCTGAAGGGAATTTTTTTCACGCACCATGAAAGCGTTTTGCAAATTGCGGGCACGGCCTTCGCGTGAAAGCCCCACCTGCGTCGCGGTTGCCTTGCGGCGGACAAGAAAACGCGGTGCAACGGCTTTCTTTTCAGATCGCGCAATACGCTTTGCAAGCAGACCCGCCTGATTATAATGGCGGCGGATCATCCGCCGCCAGTGCAAGGGTACAGGACAGATATAATCCGCCTTGCCGACCAGATCACCGCCTGCACGCAGCATCATCTGCGCCATCAGCGGTGCATAATCATGCCTGTCGCCATATTTGAGACCGTGGACAAGATCGGCCGCGAGATCCTTGAACAGAACCGCAGCGCGCGCCTCGTTCCAGGGCGGCGGAAAGCGCAGGGCTTCGGGAGACAGCGTGTCAGGCGCGGCTTCATAGGCAAACGGCACCGCATATTTGTGGCAAAACGGCTTTGAAATGAAATGCAGTTTTTTCCAGCAGGCCGGGCACAGGGCAGCAGCCGCGACGCGCTGGCCGCAACCAGAACAGGTTGGTGGAACGAAAAGGCGGCTAGCCAAGGACAAAAGCATAGCCGCAATTTAAATGCCGGTGAAAATTTAATAAAGAGCGGAAAAAATTTTATTAATCTTACAGGCCGCCCCCGTCCCCCATACCCCCATCATCATGACCATCGCCGAGACCGCCGCCGTCTTCATTATCATCCTGGTTGACTGGGATACCACCGCTAGAAGCAGGAAGGGCTTCCGCGATACTATTGAAACTGGTGCTCAAACTTCCGCCCAGATTATTAACCGCAGCCAGGATGATAAGGGCGACACCGGCCGCCATCAGGCCATATTCGATAGCCGTTGCCGCGCGGGCGCAAACCCACAGCTGGCGCGTTGCCTTGAAAAGCTTATGGAGGCGGTTTTCCATGGAGATAAGGCTAGCAGAAATTTGCTCCACATTTTTTAATTCGCTAGAAGCGGTTACAGATTCGTAAACCAGAAGGTAAAATTGCAACCTCTTTTCGATCATAGCCTGCTTTACCGGCAAATCACCGGCAAGCGCCGCGATCTTGCGGCACTGCCGTTTCTCGAGGATATTGCCGGCGATATTTACCTGCGCCTGGCCCCGATCAAGCGGGATTTCGAAATGGCCTTGAACCTTTATCCACCCACGGAAGATATCCGTGCTGCACTTCTCGCCAGCGGAAAAATCGGCACGCTTAAAGAAAAAAGCATTGAAGAGAATTCAGACGATCTTGAAAATCTGCGGCTTGAGGAAAAGAGTTTCGATCTGGTTTTTTCGTGCCTTGGCCTGCAATTTGCCAATGACCTGCCCGGTGTTCTTGCGCAGATTTACCGCAGCTTAAAGCCCGGTGGGTTTTTTCTCGGCTGCCTCGCCAGCGCCGATACGCTGAAAGAATTGCGCGAAGCTTTCATGGCTGCGGAAGCTGAAAGCAGCGGCGGCGTCAGCCCGCGCGTGCACCCCGCCATCGATGTCAAACAGGTCGGCGCGCTACTGCAACGCGCCGGCTTTATCGAGCCGATCAGCGATGTCGAGAAATATACGTTCAGCTATGACGAACCGCTCGATCTTCTCAAAGACCTGTGTATCTGGAGCCCCGGTAACCTTCTTATTGAACGCAGCCGTAAATTCCTGACGCGCACGCAGCTCAAGCGCATGAATAAAATCTATAAAAAGAATTTCAGCAGCGCGGAGGGCAAGATCAGGGCGCAGTTTGATCTGATCTGGTATTCGGGCTGGAAAAAGGATTGAAAAACCAAACTTTCGCCTGTGCTTTTGCAGAGACCACCAGCGCATGATAAATCTTGCCGGGCGTGATGTGATGATGGCGCCCGAAGCCAATCAAGAGCGACGTGATCAACAGAATATAAAAAATCAGCGCGAAGCGCAGCTCAATGCGCGTGAGGCCGCGCGACATCGAAAGAAATTTATACAGTCTTCCGAGCATGGAACGTTTGCTGTCCATGTTTTAGATTAAGATATTTGCGTCAGGAATAACTTAAAAGCCGTACTAAAATTTTAATCAGCCGAGCAGGTCCAGCAAGACAGGGATCAGCGGTTCATCGGCAGGCGGCATGGGGTAGGAGCGCAAATCCCGCGCACGAACCCATGCAAGTTCCTGCCCCTCAAGCGGTTGCGGCATGCCCTCAAAGCGGCGGCAGATCCACACCGGCATCAGCAAGTGAAAATCATCGTAAGCGTGGCTGGCGAATGTCAGCGGTGCAAGACATGCCGCTTTCACGTCGATATTCACTTCTTCTTTCAATTCGCGGATGAGGGTTTGTTCGGGCCGTTCACCGGGCTCTATTTTTCCGCCGGGCAATTCCCACAAACCGGCCAGCGATTTCCCCTCCGGACGTTTCGCGAGCAGGATGCGGTTATCGGTATCCAGCACCGCGCACGCAACAACATAAACAATTTTCATGAACGGTAATCGCCGTTGATGGCGACATAATCTTTCGTGAGATCGCAGGTCCACATGGTTGCGCGACCCTTGCCGATGCCGAGATCGGCGGTGATGGTAATATTTTCACCGCGCATATAGTTTGTGACATCCTCTTCGCTGTAATCCGGCACGCGTGCGCCGTTCGCGGCAACGACGTGGGGACCGAAAGCGATGCTGAGCTTGTCGCGATCTGCGGCTTCACCGGCCTTGCCGACGGCCATGACGACGCGGCCCCAGTTGGCGTCTTCACCCGCAATCGCCGTTTTGACGAGCGGGCTGTTGGCCACAGAGCGTGCAATTTTCAGCGCCGCGCGCTTGCCCTTGGCGCCCTTTATCTCAACGGTGATGAATTTGCGGGCACCCTCACCGTCTTTGGCGACCATGATGGCCAGATCGCGCAGGACACGGATCAAGGCGCGCTCGAAACTTTTCGCTTCTGCAGATCCTTCGGCAAGCTCTGCGCTTTTTCCTGTCGCGAAAGCAAGCAGCGTGTCGGATGTCGAGGTATCGCCGTCGACCGTGACGCGGTTGAAACTTCTTTCGGTGGCGCGCGCGAGCATTTTTTGCAGAAGCTGAGGCGCAATTTTTGCATCGGTAAAAACGAACGACAAAAGCGTCGCCATATCCGGCTGGATCATGCCTGCGCCCTTGGCGATGCCGACGATATTGATATGGCCAACTTTTTGCGCGGCAAGTTTCGGGAACGTGTCGGTCGTCATGATCGCGCGCGCGGCATCGAGCCAGTCGCCCGCCATTGCGCGCGTTGCAAGATCGGGCATCACGCGCTCGATTTTGGAAGCATCGAGTGGCTCGCCGATCACACCTGTCGAGGCGACCGACACTTCATCGGCTTTGCATTTCAGAACCTGTGCCGCGCTTTGCGCCGTTTTTTCGGCAGCAAGAATACCGAGCTTACCCGTGAAGGCATTGGCGTTGCCGCTGTTGACGACCAGCGCACGCGCTTTGCCCTGCGGCAGAATTTTGCGGCACCAGTCGACCGCCGCCGACGGGCATTTCGATCTCGTGAACACGCCCGCCACTGCCGTGCCTTCATCAAAGGCCATCAGTAACACATCCTGACGGCCGGGATAGCGGATGTGCGCGGCAGCGGTTGCAAAATGCACGCCCTGAACGGGCGGAGCTTTCACATATTTTTTCGGCGCAAGCGGCGAGATTTTATCGGGCGTGGCGATCATGACAGATCAATCGCCCTCACCGGGATTGGACGAGAACAGCTTGATCTTGTCTGGTTTGCCGTCCCATTCCTTCGCATCGCTTGGCGCGTCTTTCTTGGTCGTGATGTTCGGCCAGCTTTTCGCATATTCGGCGTTGAGCTTCAGCATGTCGTCGAGACCGCCGACCGTATCCGGCTTGATGGCTTCTGCCGGGCATTCCGGCTCGCAGACGCCGCAATCAATACACTCATCGGGATGAATGACGAGCATGTTCTCGCCCTCATAAAAGCAATCAACCGGGCAGACTTCTATGCAATCCATATATTTGCACTTGATGCAATTTTCGACGACGACATAAGTCATTTCAATCAGCCCGCTTTTTCATCCATCTTGCTTTTCAGCGCCGCGAGAGCAGCGAACGGGTTGTTGGGATCGGCAACCTTTTTATCCTTGTTCTCGGTGGAGAACACGAGACGGCGCTCAGCTTGTTTTTCGCGCGGACCATCCCCGCGACCCTTGTCTTTCCCATGCGGCCGCTTGTCGCGGCGCGGCTTGTCTTTATCGAACGGTTTCTTTTTATCGAAATGTTTGCGCTCGCCCTGCGGCTGCGCGTTATCGTTCGACGTTTGCGCCGCATCATTTTTTTCCGGACGCTTGTGACGCTTCGGCCGGTCGAATTTCTTTTCGCGTCGCGCAAAGTGCCAGACATCGAGCGTTGCAGGCAATTCCTTGGCAGGCGCTGCGGTTTCAGTTGCAGTCGTTTCAACTTGTAGCGGCGCTTCTTCCTGAACAGTTTTTGCATTTACTATTTCTTCTGTTGTTATAATTG
>JAZKID010000053.1:12986-13739 GCA_040385045.1 Pseudomonadota bacterium
CTGAACAGTTTCAGCAACGACAGGTGCGACAGCTTCAGCAATCACATTCGCGACAGGTTCGGCAGGCGTAGCTGCTTCCGATATTGCAGGTTCAGCAGGCGCTTCTACCGGTGCCTGCCTGGCATAATAAGTGTCGTTCTCGGTTTTGATCTGTGCTTCGACATCGGCGCGCTGTTTCGTCTCGCTCACATAGCCGAGGCCGCGCAGCACATGCGCCATATCTTCGCCGGACGAGCCGAGCAGCGATGTCATTTCAACCGTCGCGACAAAGCCGCGCCCTACACGCCCGTTCGGCGGCGGCATGCTTGCGCCCTCTTCGCGATACGACAGGATCGGCCGGATCAGATCGGCGAGGCGCTCCAGAATATCGACACGCACCGCGCGCGCGCCGAAGAGTTTGTAACCCAGCACGCGATAGAGTTCGGGATCGAGCGCCGCATCGGCGGGCCAGCTGGTGCGGCCGCTAAGCGCAAGCTGCAAAATATTTGCGGCGGAATCGCTCACCTGTTCGCCGCGTTTCAGGAACCACAACTGCGCGGCCAGTGCGCGCGGCTTCGGTTTCAGAATGGCCGGCATATAAATATGATAAGCACCGAAACGCACGCCGAGACCACGCATCGTGCTGCGCACGGCCTGATCAAGTGTCTTGACGTCGGATGCGATTTTTGTGCGGTCGAGAATGCCGAGCGCTTCGACAAGCTGGAACGCGATACCGCGCGCAGAGGCCGGAAGAGTTTCATCGGTGATCAAGGC
>JAZKID010000054.1:0-10906 GCA_040385045.1 Pseudomonadota bacterium
CATCGTTATGGACGAAGCGACCTCCGCGCTCGACCCGAAAAGCCAGGACCTCATGATGAAACTGATGTCCGAGGAATTATCTGAGTCGACCATCGTGAGTGTCGGGCACAGGCCGGAGCTGGAACAGTTTCATAACCGCAAACTGATTCTGGAGCGGCGCCGCGGCGGCGCGAAACTGGTCAATGATATTCTGCTCGTGCCCCGCGCCGATCACCAGAAACTCATCCGCCGTTTTCTGGATCGCATCAAAAAATCGCGTACCAAGCCCGCATCAAGCTCATAGGTGCCGAGTGGGTCTCGTCAAGCTTTACATTCGCGTCCTCAGCCTGCTGCGCAGCAATGCGCGGCTGGCCTGGACGCTGACGATCGCCAATCTCGCACTGGCCGGTGCACATTTCGCCGAACCAATCCTGCTTGGTAAGGTGATCGACACATTGTCGTCGTCAGCAACCAATTATCACTGGCTTCTTCAGCTTCTGATGGCATGGGCGGCTTTCGGTATTTTCAATATTTTCTGCGGCACGCTTGTCGCGCTTTATGCAGACAGGCTGTCGCATACGCGCCGCCACGGCGTTCTTTCAGAATATTACGAACATGTCCTCGGCCTGCCGCAAAGTTTTCACCGCGACGTTCATTCCGGCAGGCTGATGAAAGTAATGCTGCAGGGCACAGACTCGCTCTGGGGCCTGTGGATCGGCTTCTTCCGCGATCACCTGCAAAGCTTTGCATCGTTCTTCATCATGCTGCCGTTGACACTGTTCATGAACTGGCGGCTGGCCATTCTGCTGACCGTTCTCTGCGCCGTTTTCTCGATTGTAACATCCTACGTGATGCGCAAAACCGAAAACCTGCAGAAGCGCGTCGAAGACAGTTATTCCGAACTCGCCGAACGCGCCTCCGATACGCTCGGCAATATTCCGCTCGTTCATAGTTTTGTACGAATCGAGGCCGAAGTGCGTGGCTTGCGCTCGGTTATCGACAGGCTGCTGGCAGCGCAGATACCTGTTTTGTCGTGGTGGGCGGTTGTCTCGGTTCTGACGCGCGGATCAACCACGCTGACGGTTCTCTGCATTATCAGCATCGGCGCGTGGCTGCACTCAAAAGGGCAGGCATCAATTGGTGAAATCGTTACCTTCATGAGTTTCGCAACCATGCTGATCGACCGTTTGCAGAACACCGTCAATTTCGTGAACCGCATCTTTCTGGAAGCGCCGCGCCTGCGTGAATTCTTTTCCGTTCTGGATACGCATCCGGCCATCAAGGACGCGCCGGACGCCGTCGAGCTACGCGCCGTCAATGGTAAGGTCGCCTTCAATCACGTCACATTCCGATATTCCGAAACGCGCACGGCGATTGACGACCTGACATTTAATGTACGCCCCGGTGAAGTGACAGCGCTTGTCGGCTCGACAGGCGCCGGTAAATCGACCGCGATGTCCCTGCTCTATCGCGCCTTCGATCCGCAGCAGGGCGAGATCAAAGTCGATGACATCGACATCCGTCAGATCAGGCTGGCGTCATTGCGGCGAAATATCGGCGTGGTGTTTCAGGAAGGAATGCTGTTCAACCGCACCATTGCCGACAACCTGCGCATCGGCAAACCTGATGCGACACTGGATGAACTTCGCGATGCGGCACAACGCGCGCAGGCGCTGGAATTCATTGAGCGAACGCCGGGTCAGTTCGAAGCGCGGGTCGGCGAACGCGGCCGCTCATTATCAGGCGGCGAACGGCAAAGGCTTTCGATCGCGCGCGCACTTCTCAAAAATCCGCCGATCCTGATTCTGGATGAAGCGACCAGCGCGCTCGATACGCGCACTGAAACACTTCTGCAGGACGCACTTCGCGAAGTGATGAAAGGCCGTACCACTTTCGTAATCGCGCACCGTCTTTCCACGATCCGCGATGCCGATCGTGTTCTGGTGTTCTCAAACGGGAAAGTCGTGGAAGCCGGCACTTTCGACGAACTGGTTGCGCAGAACGGTGTGCTGGCAGAGCTTGCACGCTCACAATCGCTGACGGCGCAAATCAGCGATGAGAAAGCATTGCCCGCCAGTTAAAAATTATTTTCCGTTTAAAATATGTAATTCTGAAAGAGCTATTTGGCATGAACATTTTGGATTTTCATTTGTTTTAGTAACAGAACGAGGATGCTGTTATGCCGCAGATTATTGAAACCGAAACGGAAGCCAAGCAGGCCGTCAATAAGCCATGGACGTTCCGCGTTCTGCTGATTTCGACAGCCGCCATCGCCGTGATTTTCGCAATGTTATGGGTGCTCTATTTCTGAACAGCAACGCCCGCAGACAAAGGATATTCGCCTTCGACAATATAAGGCCCGCCGCCTGTCGATGCGCGCGATGAAAAAAGCACGAAACGGTTGACCGGAAACGGCGCTGAAGACAATGGGCTTCTTGTCACGATCCATTCGCCGACATCACGCACACCCGAATTTTTCAACCGCGCGATTGTGATGTGTGGCGTATATTTCCGCCCTTCGGACGGAAAACCGAGGCGTTGCATCATCCGCTCAAGCTCGGCCTGAAGTTCCGTCAGCTCCGGCGACGGGTGCAGGGTTGCAACAATCGAGTGCGGACTGTCTTTTCCAAAACTGCGCAATTCGGAAAGCCGGAGGGTAAAAGACTTGCGCCTCACCGCGCCAAGCATATCGGCGATTTCATTGGCCATACGGATATCGATATCGCCGATAAAACGCAGGGTAATGTGATAGTCGGAAGGCTCGATAAAGCGTGCGCCCGGAATGCCGCCGCGCAATGCGCCGAGATAATTGCCGACCTGGGCCGGAATTTCGAGGCCTATAAAAAGGCGTGGCATTGTCGGCCTCTGCTCTGGGCCTGCACGGAAGGGCATGAGGCCTAAACGATAAAGTTAAGCTACAAACGGCAGCCATGCAATTTTCAGTCCGCGAATAAGAGCCGTTGCCACCAATATTTTGAAGCACAGTTCTTTTTTGCGAATTTCACCTCTCAAGCCTGTGGCGCGAGCCTGAAAACTTCGCCATAAAAGCGCTTATGGACATGACATGCTGACATCGGCCCGCAATGCGCTCATTGGCGTATGGGAAGCCTACTGGCGCTTCGCCTACAACGACGGCTGGGCCATCGCCAGCCATATTGCCCTGTCAGCATTGCTGGCGCTTTTTCCGTTCCTCATTTTTGTGACCGCACTTGCCGGTTTCGTCGGGTCGGCAGATCTTGCCGAACAGGTCGTCAACCTCACCTTTCAGGCCTGGCCGGAAGGCGTGATGAAACCGCTGCAGGCGGAAGTGCATCATGTCCTCACCAACCAGCGCCGTGATCTCCTCACCATCGGTGGCGCCCTGATGCTGTGGTTTTCCTCATCGGGCGTGGAGGCCGTGCGCATCGGCCTCAACCGCGCCTATGGCGAAGCGGAAACGCGATGGTGGTACCACACGCGCACGCAATCGATTTTCTTCGTGCTTCTCGGTGCGGCAGGGCTCCTCGCTGTCGCTTTCCTGATCGTGCTGGCGCCGACCCTGTTTCAAACTGCCGCCTCGCTCTTTCCTGAATTCAAAAAACAGATCGATGAAGTACGCGACCAGCTTTTCACATCGCGCTACGTCATCACCACCATCATTTTGCTCGGTGCATTAATCGCATCGCATCTCTGGCTGCCCGCCGGGCACCGCAAACTGAAAGACGTTTTACCCGGCATTCTCATCACGCTTCTTCTCTGGCTTGTCGCAGCCCTGGCATTCGCCTGGTATCTTTCGGCTTATTCGAACTATGTAACGACCTATGCCGGGTTCGCTTCCGTGCTGATCGCGCTGATTTTCCTGTATTTCAACTCGGTGATTTTCATTCTCGGCGGCGAATTGAATGCCGCATGGAAGCGTGCGCGCACAAAAAAGACAGAAACGCCGGGCAGAACACTCTTGCCCATTGATATGATGAAGCCCTGAATATGTTTAAAAAAATCAAATCGATCTTCAAAGACGTCCACAATACCAGCACAGCCTTTGCAGCCGACGACCATCGCACCGCCATTGCCGCTTTGTTGGTACACGTCATGGCGATTGACGGCCTTGTCTCGAAAAGCGAGCGCACAAAGCTGAAATCCCTGCTACAAAATTCCTTCGCCCTCAGCGACGAAGAAACGACACAGCTGATTGCGGAAGCCGAGCGACAGGACAACGAATCCGTCGACCTTTATAATTTCACCAGCCTGATCAAGAGATCGTTGGACGATGCAGGCCGCCTGCGCCTTATTGAAATGTTATGGGAAATGACGCTGGCCGATGGTAGTATCGACGAATTCGAAAACAGCATCGTCAAGCGCATTGCCGACCTGATCGGCGTGGAGCCGCGCACCCGTGTGCATTTAAGGCAGAAAGCGCAAGCGGCCGGGAACGACTAGCCGCGCCAGCGCCTGTGCAGCCACAGCCACTGGCCGGGATGTTCGGCAATCCATGTCTCGAACAGGCAATTGATAAAATCGATCGAGCCTTTGATATCGATCTTTCCAGTCTCGTCGCGGGGCAATTGCAGTTCAGGTGTCAGCTCGATGCGGAAACGCTCATTTGGGAGGCGGATTACCCGCACAGCATAAACCGGGCAGTCATGCAGACGAGCAAGGCGCGCGAAAGCCGGATTGCACAATATCTTGCGGCCGAACAATGTACTCTCGACGCCGTTCCAGAAATGCTGGTCGACCAGCATGCCGAGATGATCGCCGCGCTCAATCACATTTGACAGTGCGTGAATGCTGCCGCGGCGTGACGCAATCAATTCACCCATGGCGACCTTACGGCGATTGAGCACCCATTTCGCAATCCATCTATTATTCGGCGCGCGGAAAAGCGCGGCCGCTTTCAGCCCATGCACATTCGCAGCGACCATCGGCAATTCCCAGTTGCCGAGATGCGCGGTAACGATCAGCGCAGGCTTTCCATCGTCGCGCATCTGCACAAAATGTTCGACACCCGCAACATTGATATGGCCTTTGCCCGGTGCATTGATGTCGTAATCCCAGATATGGTCGAGGTGGCAGTATTCCACCGCTGTGCGACCGAAATTATCCCAAGCCTCGGACAGGATCTGCTGATGTTCGGCAGGCGATTTTTCTGGAAAAGCGAGCGCGATATTTCGCAAGGCGATTTTCGATCGCGGCGCGAAACGGCCGATGAATTGGGCGAATTTTCCGCCGCCGCGAATGGCCGATTGTGCAGGCAGTGCGCGGACCAACGCATAAAAAGTGAAGACGAGCATCGCGACACAAAAATCGCGGACCGAGCGGAGAAGCTTCAGGAAACGAAGCGAAAGCGTTCGCATCACAGCTCGACGATAACCTTGCCGAACACCTTGCGGCTCTCGAGGCGCTCAAGGCCTTTTTCAAAATCCTCGAGCGCGACTTTAGTGTCGATCACAGGCTTCAGGCCGCCGGCAATTTTCTTCAGGCCATCGGCGACATTGCGCATCGACGCACCGAAGGAGCCGAAAATTTTATATTGCTGCTGAAACAACTGCATCAAATTCATTTGTACCGTGACGCCGGATGTCGAGCCGCATGTCACCAGCCGTCCGCCCTTTTTCATCGACAGCAGCGAACCATTCCATGTATCGGCGCCGACATGTTCGAATACGACATCGACGCCTTTTTTCGCCGTGATTTTCCGCACCACGCTTTCAAAGCGTTCCTCGCGGTAATTGATGACATGGTCGGCGCCAAGTTCTGCCGCGCGCCTGCCCTTTTCATCGTCGCCGACTGTCGTGATGACGGTGCAGCCAAGCGCTTTCGCCAGCACGATCGCCACCGTGCCGATGCCGGAGCCGCCAGCCTGCACGAGCACCGTTTCACCCGGCTGCAGTTTCGCGTTGTCGAAAAGCATGTGCTCGACCGTCGAAAACGTGATCGGCGCGCAGGCGGCATCGATATCGTTGACACCTTGCGGAACCGGAATGACAAGACGGGCGGGCAAGTTCAAAAGCTCGCGCGCAAAACCGTCGACATGAAAGCCAAGAACGCCCGCGACATTTTCGCACAAGTTATCACGACCTTCGGTGCATGCCTTGCAGGTGCCGCAGGTGAGCGCACCGTACATGACAACCTTGTCGCCGATTTTAAAATTACTGGCGCCTTCGCCGACAGCCGCAATCTCGCCGGAAGCTTCTGCGCCGACAACAAGCGGCATCTTGCGCTTGGCAAACGCCATGCCGCGAAAACCCCAGACGTCTATGTGGTTCAGCGCAACCGCGCGCACGCGGATCTGCACTTCACCCGCCGCGGGCGGCGGCGGCGCATCAAGATCGACAAGTTTCAGGTTGCGGTCGGAAATCAGCTGAAGGGCACGCATGGGCAACTACTTAGCGGCAACGGGCTCGCGCGTGAAGATCAGCGAGGCATTTTGACCGCCGAAACCGAAAGAATTCGACATGACAGCATGGATTTGTGCACTCCGCGCAACGTTCGGCACCACGTCAAGCGGCAAAGCGGGGTCAGGATTCCTGTAATTGATGGTCGGCGGCAACAGCTGATGCTCCAGAGTCAGCAGCGAGAAAACAGCTTCAACAGCACCGGCGGCGGTCAGGGTATGGCCGATCATCGACTTATTGGATGAGATCGGCAGGTTTGGCATGCGCTCACCGAACACAGAGGCGGATGCCAGATATTCCATCTTGTCGTTCTCGGGCGTCGAGGTGCCGTGCGCATTGATATAACCGATGTCGTCCGGCTGCAGGTTGGCGTCGGCAAGCGCGCGCTTCATCGTACCGATGATTGCGAAACCGTTCGGGTTCGATCTTGTACGATGAAACCCGTCGGCCTGTTCGCCGCAGCCTGCCAGAAAGCCGAGAATTTTTGCGCCGCGTGATTTGGCGTGTGCGTAAGTTTCAACGACAAGCGCCGCACCGCCTTCCGCCATGACGAAGCCGTCGCGGTTTTTCGAAAACGGCTTCGATGCCTCTTCAGGAATTTCGTTTTGCGTCGATAGCGCGGAGAGCAACGAGAAGCGGATCAGTGCTTCGGCATGGATGGAACCGTCGCTCGCCGCAACAAGCGCGGCTTCGCAATCGCCGCGGCGCAAGGCGTCCGCTGCCGTCTGCAGAGCTGTCGCACCGGATGCGCAGGCAGTGGACAGCGAAATCGGCGAACCCTTGGTGCCAAAACGTTCCGACATGCGTTCTGCAACATAGGCGAACAGGAACATCGCATGATAAGACGGGCGCTGCCGCGCTACTTTCATCATGCCATCATAAGTGATCTCTTGCGCGCCGTTTTCTTTCGCAAGCGCTGCAACATCCTCACGCTGCGGCCATTCCACCTCGACAGGGGGTGCCGCCAGAACGAGCGGTCCCGGGAAATCTTTCGGCGCACCGATGCCGGACTGGCGGATCGCCTCATCGGCAGCGAGTTCCGCCATCGCAAATGAAAGATCCGTCGCCGTGAAAGGTTTCACATCGATGAAGTCAACCGAGCCGGAAATCGTCGTCCGCAAGCCGTCAACCGGAAAACGCGTAATGCGATGAATGCCGGACACGCCCTGCGTCAGTTTTGCCCAGTTGTCTTTTTTGCCCGCGCCCAGCGACGTCACGACGCCGAGGCCGGTGACGACAAGCACGGGACGATCGAGATGATCGCGCATCAGGCTTTCTCCAGCAGCATCAGGCCTTCGCCGCGCCAGTGCCCGCAACAGGACACGATAACCTGCCCGAGATTTTGAGAAAACGTTTTTTCTTTTGCCTCGAAAGGCGCGAAGAATTTTTGGGCATCCAGCGCAAGCGCGGCCAGCGCGCAGGCAAACGGCGCCTGCGCTTCGAAGCTATGGCCTGCAACAGTGCCGATGGCACGGAGCGCGACATTTTCATCAACGCTTTGCCAGAAATTTTCTTCTTGTTCAGTGATCGGCGCAGCGCCATTCGCGCAGGATAACACAGCGAGATTTTTTTCAGGCTGCAGCGCCAGTTTTTCAAACAGGCTTTTGAGACTGTTTTCCATCTCGCCTACATTGCGTGAGCAACGGTCTGTTTCCACCTGCGTCAATTTGGCGCGGATGTTCGCGCCGCGTTTTTCCGCATGATCGCGGCTTTCAAGCACAAGGAACGCGCCGGCCGAACCCATCGCCATGCCGCCATGCCGTTCGTTACGCGACCAGACGGGCGCAAAAGGCGCACTGAGCAATAAATCCTCGAAAGCATAATTCAGCATCAGGTCCTTGCGCGCTGCGTTGAACGCGCCACCAACAAGACCGATTTCGGCCTGACCATGCGCGATACGTGCCTGCAAGGTACGCAAGGCATCGACGCCGCACAGTTCTTCGCCCATGAAAGTGCGCGACGTGCCCGTAACACCGTGAACGATCGAAATATTTCCGGCCAGCAAATTCGAAAGCTGCGCCAGAAACAGCGTCGGCCGCAGATCGTTCATCAGCCGCTCGTTGAGATAAGCGCCTTTGTTGTCGGCCGTTTGTAAACCTTCGAGAACGGACGCATCAACGGCTTCGTCGCGCTCGCCGCCACCCGCCGCGACGATCATATGCGTTTGCGACAGCAGGTCGTTGTTGCCCTTGATGCCGGCATCATCGAGCGCGAGACCCGCGGCATAAACGCCGATGCGCTGCCACGCTTCCATCTGCCGCTGATCGCCTTTTTTCGGGATTTGCCTGTCGAAATCGACATCGCACAAGGGATGAATAAGAAAAGGACCGTGCGGTTGCGCCGTGTTGGCAGGCGCGGCATTCAGCAATTCGGCATGTGCCTCGACACCTTCGCCAAGCGACGACAGCAGGCCAATACCGGTGATGACCACATCATGTTTCATAAAGCGTTGAGGCCGATCAGCTCGGCCTGTGCCGTCATCGCCGCCTGAAGCTCGGCATTTTCAAAGGCCAGCAGGCGAAACTTCAGCTCCGCTTCGCATATTTTTTCATCGCCGCGAAAAATCTTTGTTTTTGTCACCGCGAAACCTGAACCTTCATGATCGAGCACAGCCTCTGCCGTCAGCATATCTTGCGGCATGACGAAATGGCGCAATTTGACGCCGTCGGCGGCAATAAAAAACGGCATGCGCGCAAAGCCTAGAAGTTTCAGCATCATATAGCCGGATGTCTGCGCCATGGTCTCAATAAGAAGAACACCCGGCATCAGCGGGTAGCCGGGGAAATGGCCTTCAAACACCGGGCTGGTTTCGGGCACGTGCGCCTCGCACCGCATGGTCTTTTGCGCCGCATCGAAGGACAGTACCTTGTCGATCATGCGGAAATATTCAAGTTGCATATGAAAAGGCCCTAAGCGGGTTTCGCAGCGACCAGCTTGTCGATTTCCGCAGAGAGATTTTTCAGAACGAAATACTGCTCGGTCGTCGCCTTGCCGTCGTTGACATCCTGCGTCCACTGCTCGATCGGCAGCTTGATGCCGAACTTCTTGTCGATGGCGTAGGTCACGTCGAGAAAGTCGAGGCTGTCGATGCCCAGATCGTCGATTGAATGGCTTTCCGGCTTGATATCCTCGCGAGGAATGCTGCAGGTGTCGGCAATGATCGTGGCAACGGTTTCAAAAGTGGACATGGCGGACCTTCTGGCAGACCTTCAATGGGCGGGATTTGGCCTTGAAAAAGCATGCCCCGCGCAAGCTTGTCAACAACATGGCGCCGGAGGCATCAGGCGAACAGTTTTTGCAGGGTTTTGCGGTAATTTGCGGTAATTTTCTCATGCTCTTTGTGCCGGCTTGCCGTCACCAGCCGCTCACTGCCGACATAGACCTCATCAATCGCTTTGCGGCCGAGCGTGAAAAGATAGCTGTCGCACCACTGTTTCTCGCCCGCGGCAAAATCTGGCAGGCCCGCATCGAGCACGACAAAATCGCAGCGCATGCCTTTTTCAAGCGCACCGATGCGCCGTTGCAGTGCGCGCCTGCCGCCCTTTAGCGCGCTTTCATAAAGTGCACGCCCTGTCGACTGACCCTCTACCTTGGCCATGATGTTGCGGGCCTGATGCTTCAGACGCTGGCTGTATTCAAACTGTTTCAATTCGCCAGAAGCCGTGATTTCAATATTCGAATCCGTGCCGACGCCCCAGTTGCCGCCTGCGCGGGCATAAATCTCGCCGTTGAAAATCCCGTCGCCAAGACTGGCTTCCGTCAGCGGGCACAGCGAAACCGTTGCACCGCTTTTTGCAAGCGCCGTGGTTTCCATTTCATTCATGTGTGTCGCGTGAATGAGACACCAGCGTTGATTGACATCCATATTCGAAAGCAGCCATTCGACCGGCCGCTTGCCGGACCATGCCGTGCAAGATTCGACTTCTTTCACCTGTTCGGAGATATGCATATGAACCGGCACATCTTTAAACGATGCGACAATATCATTCAGCATTTCCGCCGAAACAGCGCGCAGCGAATGCGGTGCGATGCCGATATTCGCATCCGGCACTTTTGCGACAGCTTTTGCTGCGCCGTCATAAAGCTTCTGGAATTCATCCGGCAAATTAAGAAACCGCTTCTGCCCGTCGTCCGGCGGCAAGGCACCAATGCCACCATATGCATAGAGCACGGGCAGCAGCGTCAGGCCGATGCCGCTTTGCTGCGCTGCCGCGCAAATCCGTTCCGAAAGTTCGGCCATATTTGCGTAAGGCACGCCATTGATATCGTGGTGCAGGTAATGGAACTCGCCGACAGAGGTGAACCCGCCTTCCAGCATGTCCATGAATGCGAAAGCGGCGATCGCCTCGACATCGTCAGCATCGAGAACACTCAGGAAATGATACATCACCTGTCGCCATGTCCAGAAACTGTCCCCTTGCGGCCCGCGCACTTCGGCAAGGCCCGCCATCGCTCGCTGAAAGGAATGGCTGTGCAGGTTTGGCAGGCCTGGTAAACACAGGCCTTTGACAAGCTCGCTGCCCTGCATTGCGGCATTTGCCTGCACATTCGTA
>JAZKID010000055.1:0-249 GCA_040385045.1 Pseudomonadota bacterium
GTGCAATTTCCGATTGCGCTGGCGCTCGATGCGCGCGGCGGGCCGGAACGGCGCACCGATATCGTCACGCTCGCTTCGGGGCGCGAAGAGCGCAATGCCCGCTGGGCGCATGCGCGGCGCAAATACGATGCCGGAATCGGCGTGCGTTCGCTCGACGATTTGCGCGGTGTTCTTGCCTTCTTCGAAGAACGCAAGGGCAAACTTTATGGTTTCCGCTACCGCGACCCGCTCGACTTTACATCGCATGCC
>JAZKID010000055.1:259-18030 GCA_040385045.1 Pseudomonadota bacterium
GCAAGTTTTCAGTTGAAAAAAAGCTATGGCAGCGGTGATAGTCTTTATCAGCGAACGATTGCGAAACCTGTATCCGGTTCGGTGCGTGTGGCCGTGAGCGGCATAGAAAAAACATTGGGCACGGATTTTACGGTCAATCTGCAGACGGGAATTATTACTTTTCTTTCCGGCCACACTCCCGCCAGCAGCGCTGCGATCACGGCGGGTTTTGTCTTCGACGTGCCGGTGCGCTTTGATACGGACGTGCTCGATATCAGTCTGAAGGCGTTCAAGGCCGGTGAAATTCCCTCCATTCCCCTGATCGAAATTTTTCTCTGATGCGTGATATTTCCTCCGAACTCGCCGCGCATTTAAACAGCGGCGCGACAACCTTGTGCCGGTGCTGGAAACTGACGCGGCGCGATGACATCGTCAAAGGTTTTACCGATCACGATGTGATGCTGAGCTTCGACGATGTTGATTTTGAACCAGCGGCGGGTTTCACGGCCAGCGAATTGCCGTCGAGCCTCGGTCTCAATGTCGACACCTCTGAAATTACTGGCGCATTGGTGTCCCCGCATCTCGATGAAGACGATCTTCATGCGGGCATTTACGACGGCGCGATGATCGAGCAATGGCTTGTCAACTGGGCCGATGTTTCGCAGCGCCTTTTGCTTGAAAAAGGTACACTCGGCGAAATTACACGGCAGGGACAAAATTTTACCGCTGAAGTTCGCTCTTTAAGTGCAAAGCTTGATCAGGAACGCGGGCGGCTTTTTCAGGTGACGTGCGATGCCGATCTCGGCGATACGCGCTGCGGCGTCGACCTTGAAGCAGAAGGCAATTCCGCGACGGGTGAAGTCGTGTCTGTTTCCGGCGCGCGGACATTCATGGCGACGGGACTCAACACCATTGCCGCATCAAGACTCGAGCGTGGGCGCGTCACATTCACATCCGGCAGCAATTCCGGACACTCATTTTTTGTGCGTCTCGACAAGCAGGATGAAGACGGCCGCGTTCTCGAATTATGGCGCCAGCCTGCGCAGACCATGTCCGAAGGCGATACATTCGTCGCGACCATCGGATGCGATAAAACATTCGGCACATGCAGCGCGGTTTTTAATAACGCCGTCAATTTTCGCGGCTTTCCGCACATTCCCGGCAGCGATTTTGCCTTGTCTTACGTCACGCGCGATACGGGCGACCATGATGGCGGAGCGCTTCTGCCATGAGCGCGCATTTTTCCGGACGGGTCGGCGCGCTTGCACGCGGATGGATCGGAACGCCTTACCGCCATCAGGCATCATTGAAAACAGTCGGCGCAGATTGTCTGGGCCTGATCCGCGGCGTGTGGCGCGAGCTTTACGAAAACGAACCACAGATTGTGCCCGCCTATACGCGTGATTGGGCTGAAGTGACGGTGCAGGACACCTTGCTGGAAGCGGCACAGCAGCATCTTGTACCTGTCGAGCGAAGTGAAATTCAGACGGGTGATGTTCTGCTGTTTCGCTACCGCGCAAACTTGCCGTGCAAACATGCGGCGATTGCGGTGAGCGAGATGCGCATGATCCATGCTTACGATGGCGCCGCCGTTGCCGAGACGAGCATCGGCCCATGGTGGCGGCGGCGGATTGCGGCGATTTTTACATTTCCCGAGATGATGTCATGACGTCCATTCTGCTTTCAGGCGCCGGTTCGATTGTCGGCGGATTTCTTGGCGGGCCGCTTGGGGCGCTTCTGGGGCGCGCGGCGGGCGCACTTGTCGGCAACAGCATCGATCAAAAATTATTTGGCGGCGGTGCGCGAAATGTCGAAGGGCCACGCCTTCATGATCTCGATGTGCAAAGCTCAAGCGAAGGCAATGCCATTCCGAAAGTGTACGGCCGCGCGCGCATTGCCGGAGAAGTGATCTGGGCGACGCGTTTCGAGGAAGAGGCGACCACCGAAACCAGCGGCGCGAAGGCAATCGGCCTCGCGAGTGGGCTGGGCGGCGGGCCGTCAACGCGCACGACGAACTACACCTATTTTGCAAATTTCGCTGTCGGGCTATGCGAAGGGCCCATCGCGCATATCGGCCGTATCTGGGCGGACGGGAAACCGCTTGCGCGCAGCGGGCTGACGATCCGCATTTATAAAGGCGACGAGACGCAAGAACCAGACAGTCTCATTCAGGCCAAGCAGGGCACGCCGGATGTGCCTGCCTATCGCGGTCTGTGTTACGTCGTGTTCGAGCGTATGCCGATCGCCGCTTACGGCAACAGGCTGCCGCAGCTCACATTCGAAATGATCCGCCCGATCGGCGCGCTGGAAGAACAGCTGCGTGGAGTGTGCCTGATTCCGGGTGCGACGGAATTCGGCTATCATACCGAATCCGTGACGCGGCGTGGCGATCTCGGTGCGAGCGTTTCCGAAAATGCGCATTCAGGCCTTGCTGCAACGGACTTCCTTGCCTCGATCGACGAACTGCAGGCTGTTGCACAAAATCTCAATTCCGTTTCTCTGATCGTGCCGTGGTACGGCACCGATCTGCGGCTCGATCATTGCCTCGTAAAACCGGGTGTCGACAATGCGCAGAAACAAACGAGCGGTGCGACATGGAGCGTATGCGGTCTTTCGCGCAGCGACTCGCATGTCGTCAGTACGGTTGACGGGCGCGCAGCTTACGGCGGAACACCGGCGGACGTTTCGATTATCGCCGCGATCAAGGAACTCAAAGACCGTGAACTGAAAGTAGCGCTGACGCCGTTTCTTCTTATGGATATCGCAGAAGGCAACACGCTGCCTGACCCATACACGGGTGAAACAGGACAGCCGAAATATCCGTGGCGTGGACGGATTACATGCAGCCCTGCGCCTGACGCCGTTGGCACTCCGGATGGCGCTGGTGGTGTGACAACGCAGATCAATTCATTTTTTGGCACGGCTGCGCCCGGCGATTTTACAATTGACGAAGAGATGGTGATCTATTCCGGCCCCGCGGAATTCACTTACCGCCGTCAGGTTCTGCACCTTGCAGCGCTTGCGCAAGCGGCGGGCGGTGTCGATGTGTTCGTAATCGGTTCGGAGCTGAAAGGCATGACGCGGTTGCGGTCGGCGGCGCAAACTTATCCGGCTATCGCCGCGCTGATCACGCTTGCTGCGGATGTGCGCGAGATTTTGGGCGATGAAACAAAAATCACTTATGCGGCCGACTGGACGGAATACGGATCTTATCTTCCGCCCGGCACAGACGACGTGCTGTTCCCGCTCGATGCCTTATGGGCAGACGACAATATCGATGCTGTCGGGATCGATTTTTATGCACCGCTCAGCGATTGGCGCGACGAGGAAATCCATCTCGATGGAGCCATCGCCGCGACGCCTTATGATAAAGATTATCTCGTCTCACGGCTCGATGCGGGCGAGGCCTATGATTTTTATTATGCCGATGACGAAGCGCGTGCGGCACAAACGCGTCTGCCGATCGGTGATGGCGCTTATGGCAAGCCGTGGATCTATCGCCCGAAGGATATCAAGAATTGGTGGTTGAACGCGCATCATGAGCGGATTAGCGGCGTCGAGGATGTGAGTGCGACGGCATGGGCGGCGCAAGCCAAGCCGGTTTACCTGATGGAAATCGGTGTGCCGGCCGTCGATCTTGGTGCGAACCAGCCGAATATTTTTCCTGATCCGAAATCAGCTGAAGGCGGCCTGCCATACGGTGCGCAGGGGCGGCGCGATGATGCCATGCAGCGGCGCGCGCTCGAAGCGATTCATTCTTACTATGATCCGAATGCAGGGGAAGCGGTTGCGCGCAATCCCGTTTCAACTCTTTACGATGCGCCGATGGTGGAAACATCTTTCACGCATGTGTGGGCGTGGGATGCGCGACCATGGCCTGCGTTTCCTTGCGCAGCGGATGTGTGGGGCGACGGCGACAACTGGCGCACCGGCCATTGGCTGAACGGCCGTCTTGGCGCCGCACCTGCCGACCGGCTGGTTGAAAAGCTGTGCGCAGATTTCAGCGGGCCCAATGTTGATGCATCAGCGCTTGATCTTGTCGCGACAGGTTATGTGGTCGACAGGCCGATGTCGGGCCGTGCCGCGCTTGAACCGCTTGGTGCGGCTTTCGGTTTCGATATCATGGAGTCGGCCGGTGTTTTGACATGCAAACCTTATGCGGCGCTGCCGCCTGAAGACAGTTTCGACAGCGACGCAATGGCACGCGATGGCGATGACGAGTTACCACGCGTGACGCGCGCGCAGGAAACGGAACTGCCGCGCGCGGTGCAATTCACGGTGACGGATGCCGATATGGATTTTCGCCGCAGCACGGTGAACGCGCGCCTTGCGGATGTCGCGACGGACCGTGAATTGGGGCAGGAATTTGCCCTGATCATGTGTCCGGCGGATGCGCAATCGCGCGCTGAGACGTTGATCCACCAGATCTGGGTAGAGCGCGAGAGTGTCAAGTTCGCACTACCGCTTTCGAAGCTCGATCTTGAGGCGGGCGACCTTGTTACCGTCCAAAACGGCAATGCAAATATTTCATGTCGCGTTACGCGTATCGAAATCGACAGGTTGTGCCGCATCGAAGCCAAGCGCGTCGAGGCGCAGCCATGCTCGCGCGGAATTGCGGAGTGGCGCTCTTACGCCAGTGCGCGCACGCAAAATTTTGGCGCGCCTTATGCCGTCATTATGGATTTACCGGCCTTGCCGGGCGACGATGCGCCACACAGACCTTATCTCGCAGCGACGGCAAGCCCGTGGCCGGGCCGCTTGACAGTCGCACAGAAAAAACTCGGCAGTTTTGTTCATGTGGCAGATATCACGCGCCGCGCGATCATCGGCACGACGTCGAGCGCGTTGAACGCGGGCCCGGTGTGGCTTAAAGACAATAACCATCATGTTGATGTTGTTCTTTCGACGGGGACATTATCCTCGATCGAAGAAAACGATCTTTTCTCGGGCGGAAATTCCGCGGCCGTTCAGCATGCCGATGGCGCGTGGGAAATCATCCAGTTTCAAAATGCAGAGCTGATCGGTGAAAAAACTTATCGGCTGTCCACTCTTCTGCGCGGACAGCTTGGGACGGAACACTTAAGCACTGACACGCTTGATGAAGAGGCGCTTTTCGTCTTTCTTGATGGCGCGCAGGTGTCGCTGCCCGTTTCGCTCGACGATATCGGCCGTGAAACGCAATGGCGTGTTGCGCCCGAAGGTGCGCCCGCAACTTATTCTGAATTGATAATGACGCCTGCGGGTGTGGGGCTTTTGCCTTACGCGCCGGTACAGCCGCGGATGTCGCGCACAGCTGAAGGCGTCACCTTTACATTTCAGCGCCGCACGCGCGCCAATGGCGACAGCTGGGAGCTGGCCGAGGTTCCCTTGAATGAAACAGCCGAAGCTTATGAAATCGATATTCTCGATGATGATGTTGTGAAGCGCACGCTGAGCGTGTCATCGCCAACCGCCTTTTATACCAATAGCGACGAGACGGCCGATTTTGGCACAGTGCAGACGAACCTTCATATTCGCATTGCGCAACGCAGCGAAACACTGGGGCGCGGGCGCGTGCTTGATGCCGTCGTCACACCCTGACATTCCGGAGATAAATGATGACAACGACGACACGTCTCGGCTTGCCGCTGCTTGCGGCGGCGCAGGCGCAAAAACATATCACGCATAATGAAGCACTGGTTCGCCTTGACGATCTTATTCAAGCGGCAGTTGAAAGCCGGTCCGAAACTGTACCGCCGTCAACGCCGGATGAAGGTGTACGTTATATTGTCGCCGACAGCGCGACGGGATTATGGAGCGGGCATGACGGCAAGCTGGCCGTTTATCACAACGATGCCTGGCAGTTTTATGAGCCGTGGCAAGGCTTCACCGCTTACATTGCCGACGAAGAGAAACTGCTTTTTTATAATGGCGCCGATTTCAATGTTCTTGAGAGTGGCGGGACGCAAGAGCTTGAATATCTTGGCCTCCGCACAACCGCAGATAATACAAATCCCCTCTCCGCAAAAATTAACAACGCGCTTTTTGCTGCCACGACGGTCGCTGAAGGCGGCAGCGGCGATTTACGTTACACATTAAGCAAGGAAGCGGCCGGAAATATTTTATCGTTCCTGTTTCAGACGAATTACTCGGCACGCGCTGAGTTCGGCCTGATCGGCGACAATCATTTCCATATCAAGACATCGCCGGATGGTTCGACCTATCATGAATCATTGCGCGCTTCATGCGCAGATGGGGTGGTGACATTTCCAAGCGGTGTTTCGGACCTCAACAACGGCCAGCTTGCGGGTCTCCGCAATATTCTGATCAATGGCGGCATGAAATTCTGGGAGCGCGGCGCGAGCTGGTCTGTCGGCGGCAATATTGCCGACGATCAATATGGTTTCGACAGGTGGAACCTTTTGTGCCAGACGACTTCGGCAACAGGGACGGTAACATTTACGAATGGTTCATCCGCCGTCGGCTGGACGGCGCATAACCGTATCGTCGGCGATGCACTGCGGCTAACGACGACAGGCAGCCTGCCGACGAATTTTTCGACCAGCGTAATTTACTATGTCGCATCGGTCACGAATGCCAACACAATCACACTCACTGCAACGCCCGGCGGCACGGCAATCGCGGCCGGATCGGCAGGCTCGGGGGCGCATACGGCGACAAGTCCTTCGCTGTCTCTTTCGCAGTTGAGCGATGTCGAAAACGGCACGCTGACTATGCAACGAATTACTACGAATGTTTCGACATCGCAGCGTTTCGGCATTCAGCAGATTGTCGAAAGTCATAACTGCAAACATCTACGCGGGCAGGGCGTGACGCTTTCCGCGCGTGTGCGGTCCTCAAATTCGACAACCTTGCGCTACGCCGTTCTTGAATGGACAGGTACGGCCGACGCCGTCACATCGGATGTCGTTAACGATTGGACAAACAGCACATTCACGGGTGGAAATTTCTTCAATTCGTCGAACCTGACAATTGCCGCGACCGGTTCGCAGGCTTTGACGGCAAACACGCTTACGAGCGTTAAACTGAATGCAACGCTAGGTTCATCGCTCAACAACCTGATTGTTTTCTTCTGGACCGACAGTGCGCAGGCGCAGAATTCGACATTCGATATCAGCAATGTGCAACTCGAGATTGGCTCTGTTGCGACAATCTTCGAGCGCAGGCCCTACACCCTCGAATTGAATCTTTGCCAGCGGTATTGCTACAGCGATGCGGCGACGCAAGCAGCTTATAATTATGCATCCGGGTTGACTTATACGACAACGCTGGCGCTGGCGCCGTTCCGTTTCCCTGTCACGATGCGTGCGTCACCGACGGCGTCTTATGGCGGATTGATGTCAGATTATAGCGTTGTCACAACATCAGCGGTTAATCCGACAGCCATCGGCTTCAACGGGCTTTCGAAAGCCGGCTGCCGTCTCGATTTTACAATTTCGGCGGCAACGGCAGGTGTTCCCGTCATGATCCAGGCATTCACGACAAATGCAAAATTTTTATTCGATGCGGAGCTTTGAGAATGACTTACCAATGGACAAGTTTTGAACATACGGCCGTCAGTGACGGCCATCGCATCATTCCCAAAAGCGCTGACAACCGCGACTGGGCTGACTTGCTTGAAATCATCAGTGGGGATGAAAACCAAATTGCCGAATACGAAGCGCTTTAAAAATGGAGAATAAAAATGACAAATGAAAATCAAAAGGCCTGGTACGAATCTTCGACGATTCTGGCTTCCTTAAGCACAGTCGTCATTTCCCTTTTCTCGATTACAGGCCGGCAGATCGATCCACAGCTCATTACCGATTTTGCACAGCAGGTTGCGTTATTGGCAACGGCCCTGACAGGGCTATGGGCGATCCGCGGACGTATCCTCGCCTCGACGAAAATCGGCTGAATGTGCAGGGCGTACTTGCTTTCTTCGAGCTCGCACGAAATCTGCTGAATCTTTTCTTTGAATGGAGCCAGCGCCGCGCTCTTCGCAAGGCTTTCGAAAATGAAAACATGCTGGCGACATTGCAGCGCGCGCTTGCGCTTATCGCGCTTGCCAAGGCTGCACGTCTTGCTTCCTTGCGTGCTAGTTCTGATGCTGGCGGCTTGCGCGAAGACGATGGATACCGCCGCTCATCCTAAAAGCGTGGCCCTGGTCGCCTGCGACTCCTTCGAGCCCATCTCCTGGTCAAATTCGGATACGGATAAGACCGTACGGCAAATAAAAGCCCATAATTCAGCGTGGAAAGCGCTTTGCAAGGGCTTGGGAAGAAAAGATTAACGAAGCCGCAATACGCGGCGTTAACCCCTTTTACGTAAAAATAGATTTTAGCTAAATCCGGATTTTTTACGATGAGCGCCGAAGGCTCTCTCTCAGTCAAGCTGCAAAAACTGCTGGCAACCCTTCCGCCGGCAACACGGCAGGCTTTGGAGCGTGCCGTTGAAAAAGCGCGACAGAACGGGCTGCAGGACCCCATATTCGATTTACTTGGCCAGCAGTTCGAGCAGGTCAATCTCGCTAAAAAAACGACACGTTTACCAGACCCGAAACGGATGTTTATGCGGCCTCTTGGGCCATTTCTGGTCGATGCGCGGCCGCCGCAAAAAACATCGGGACGTATTTGGCGCGGTGCACTTCAAGGTCTCTGGACGTGGATCGAGCAAAATCTTGCCGGTGAAGAAGTCCAATTGTGCAGGCAAAAATTGCGCGACGCCCAAAATGAGGCAGTACTGGAAAATATCGAGCGTGATTTAAGAGCAAGTATTTTACCAAAACTGGAAAACGAACTTGATCGCGCGCAGCAGACGCCGGACACGCGTCGCCGCTTTGCTTATCATGTCGGCGGCGAAAGCCAGCTTCAGGAGCTGGAAGATATTTTCGTTTTGCAAAAATATTGCGATATTGTTCACGCGCTCGACAAGGAACTTCCGGAAGCGCCCTCGATCAATTCGCAGCAAGACCTCGAAAAGATCAAAAAAGTTTTTGGAAGGCTGGCGGGCACCGATCCGCGGTTACCTTATTATGCAGGCGTTATTCTTCACGATCGTCTTGAACAAAGTGCTCTGCCATTATGGGCTTTAGCCTGTGTCGGCAGCGACGATTTAAAGCAGATCGCAAATTCCCCCTTCGCGTCTCTTATTGAAATCGCACTTGGCGATGCCGGGTTGATGGCTGAGCAATGTATTTCTGAACTCAACAAGCCTTCTGAAAACAATCAGGCTGTTCTATATGCAGAAAACTACGCGGTCATTTGCCGTAACCTGCGAAGTGCCGTCGATTTCGAGACGCAGACGTCGGACTGGTTGCGGCAGCTTTCCGAAACGCGTATGCGCCTTTCAAACGCGCTTGGCGAAGAGCTGGAGCAGATGTTCCAACTGATGCGCCGCAATGTACGGCCCATTCGTGCCTTTCGCTCGCAGCAACCGCTGCCGCCAGACGAATTCGATCTCGACAGGCTTTGCTTTCTGATTGCGATGCTGAATACCGTGCGTTCGAATATTCAGGAATTTGCCCTGAACGAAGTCGTCAACAAGATTTACACCGAATGTGACAGCTACCTGCAGATGGCGATCGACTCACTGCAGGAAGATTTGCGCACGCACAATGATGACGGCTACACGCGCATCGTCCATGCTTATGCACAGGCCGCCGTGCGTGTAAGCGAAGTCTGGCATGGCGAAAAACAGGCCATGCTTGTTCAGCGCAGTTTTGAAACGGCGGGTGCCATGACCCAGAAAGCCGCCAGCGGCTGATATTCTTCCTCTCGCTTTTTCTTTCCCCTCCATTATAAAGACGGCATGCTTTCGTTTCCTGCCGCATTCCTCACTTTTGCCGTCGTGTTACTGATCCTGCTCCCTCTCGCCAGAGGGCGTTCGATGTATATCGGACGCATTCCGGAAAAACAGGCTTTGCTGCGCCGCCGTTTGGCCGCGATGACAGCCCTCATTTTCATCCCGCTTTTCTCAATTCTTTTTTATTACAAGACCGGCCGCCCTGATCTTGCAGATATGCCGCTTGCACAAAGACGCGCTGCAAGTCTGGAAAGTGCCGATTTTTCATCCCTGATTGCGCGCATGGAAATGCAATTGCAAAAGAACGGCGAAGATGCGCAAGGCTGGCTGATCCTTGCCGGAAACTATCGCCTTGCCGGACGGCTTGAGGATGCCGTCAAGGCTTACAACAAGGTTGTTGCTCTTAAGGGCGAAGACAGCGTTGTGATGCTTGAGCTTGGCGAAACCATGGTCGAGGCAGAGAGCGGGGTAATCACGCCTGATGCGCAAAAAGTTTTCGCCAAGGTTTTATTAAAAGAAAAAACCAATCCCGAAGCGCGATTTTATATCGCGCGCGGCAAAGCGCAGAAAAACGACAAGACGGGCGCGCTAAAAGATTTGCATGCCTTGCTTTCAGAAAGCAGAAAAGACGCACCGTGGCGGGTGATTGTCGAAAAAGAAATCCAAATGCTGCAGGGTCAGAAAAATAATGAGCGGTAAGATCGGGATGGGGCGTAAGCAGAAACGGTTTGTTTTTATTGCCAGCATGCTGGGTGCAGGCGCAATCTCACTTGGACTCATTCTTTATACGCTGAACGACAATATCGTTTTTTTTCTTAGCCCCAGCGAGATTTTATCCAAGACAACGATTCCGCAACAGAGGTTGCGCATAGGCGGACTTGTGGAGGCAAACTCATTAAAGCGGAATGGAGATACGGCGGCGTTTTCCGTTACCGACGGTAAACACAATCTGCTTGTTACCTATAACGGCGCTTTGCCAGATCTGTTTCGTGAAGGGCAGGGTGTTGTGGCTGAAGGCCATCTGCAGGGCGATATTTTTCGTGCCGACACTGTTTTTGCCAAGCATGATGAAAACTACATGCCGCGTGAAGTTGCCGATGCCTTGAAAAAACAGGGCTACTGGCAGGAAAATGGAAAAACGGGCGAGGCAAAACAAAAATGATGATTGAACTTGGCCATTATTGTCTCGTGCTGGCGCTGGCGCTTGCACTGATGCAGTCTGTCTTTCCTCTCTGGGGTGCGCGCGCCAACGATAAAACCCTGATGGGCATGGCGCCTTGGCTTTCGATGGGGCAGGCCGCGCTGGTGACGGCAGCGTTCTCGATTCTAATCCACGCCTACGTCGTTTCCGATTTTTCCGTGGCGACGGTTGTTGCAAATTCCCATTCCGCGAAGCCGCTTCTTTACCGCATCACAGGTGCGTGGGGAAACCATGAAGGCTCCATGCTGCTCTGGCTGCTGGTACTGACACTGTTTAGTGCCGCTTTTGGATCAGTGAAACAGGACATGCCGCAAGCGCTGCGTGCCACGGCGCTGGCAGTGCAGGCATGGATTTCTTCTACTTTCCTGCTTTTTATTTTATTGACGTCAAATCCCTTTGCGCGGCTGCCTTATCCTCCAATGGAAGGACGCGATCTCAATCCGCTGCTGCAGGACATCGGGCTCGCTTTACACCCGCCGCTGCTTTATCTCGGCTATGTCGGCTTTTCTGTTTGCTTTGCACTTGCGATCGCAGCACTGTTTTTCGGGCGTGCTGATCAACAGTGGGCGCGGATCATCCGTCCGTGGTGTCTTGCAGCGTGGGTGTTCCTGACGCTTGGCGTGGCGATGGGATCTTACTGGGCCTATTACGAGCTTGGCTGGGGCGGTTTCTGGTTCTGGGACCCTGTTGAAAATGCAAGCTTCATGCCGTGGCTGGCCGGAACCATGCTGTTGCATTCCGCGCTGGTGATGGAAAAGCGCGGCGCGTTGCCGCGGTGGACAGTGCTGATGGCGATCTGCGCCTTTTCATTATCGCTGATCGGTACTTTCCTTGTCCGCTCCGGCATCCTGACATCTGTTCACACCTTCGCGACAGACCCGTCGCGCGGTATTGCCATTCTGATCATCCTGTGCGTTTTTATCGGCGGCGGACTGCTGCTTTATGCATTGCGTGCGATCAACCTGAAAACGGATGACGATTATGCGGCGGTGTCGCGCGAAACCTCGCTCGTTCTCAACAATATTCTTTTGACCGCAGCTCTCACGGCCGTTTTTACCGGCACGCTTTATCCCTTGCTGCTCGAAGCCTTGACGGGCGATAAAATTTCCGTCGGCCCGCCTTATTTCAACCTGACTTTCGGCGCGGCGATGATGCCGCTTTTGCTTCTGCTGCCGCTCGGGCCTTTGCTGGCGTGGAAAAACGCCGATATCATGAAAAGCCTGCGCCGCTTGCGGCTTGCATTATTATTGGGTGTCGCCGCCGCTGTGTTCGTGTTTTGGCAAACGCAAGGTGCGTGGCTAGCGGCAAGTGGCATTGCGATTGCGATTTATGTCATGGCCGGTGCCGTTGCCGAGCTTCTGCAACGCGTTCAGCTTTTTCAGGCACCTTTACAGGAAAGCTGGCAGCGATTGAAAGGCCTTAAATTTTCGAACTACGGAACGTTCTTCGGTCATTTCGGGATGGGCGTTTTCACGCTAGGCATTGTCTGCGCCACGGCTTTTGCAGATGAAACCAGCGTGACATTGCAAAAGGGACAGAGTGTTTCGATTGCTTCTTATGACCTCAATTATGAAGCTTTAAAAACCGGCACAGGCCCGAATTATTCGGAGCAAATCGCGCAGTTTTCCGTACGGCGCGGTGGAGCGGAGATCGGCAAACTTGAATCGGCGAAACGTTTTTATCCGGTGCGCAATTTTCCGACGACAGAAGCCGGGCTTTTCACCTGCGGCTTTTCGCAGCTTTACCTTTCGCTTGCCGAAATTCGAAATGAGAGCGTTACGGTGCGCCTTTATTACAAGCCGCTTGTGCTGCTGATATGGATCGGGTGCGCTGTCATTGCGCTCGGCGGGTTCCTGTCGATGCTGACGCGCTTCGGCCGCGCAAGGACAGCAATATGAAGCTTTTACTCGCTGCATTTTTGACTTTATTATTTATTGCGCCTGTTTTTGCGACATTGCCGGATGAACGCCTCAGCAACCCTGCGCTCGAAGCGCGCGCGGTGAACCTGACGCGTGAACTGCGCTGTATGGTCTGCCAGAACCAGTCGATTGAAGAGTCCGATGCGCCGCTGGCGCGCGATCTGCGCGTTCTGGTTCGCGAGAAAATCAAAGCTGGTGAAAGCAATGATGACATCCGCGCATTTCTTGTCGCGCGTTACGGCGACTTCGTGCTTTTACGGCCGCCGCTTAATCGCGAGACATTGCTGTTATGGATCGCACCGCTGCTGGCTTTTCTGGCCGGACTTGTTTTTGCAGCCAGAAAACTGATCAGGCGATAGCGAGAAGCGGTTGTTCGAATTCCTGCGTTGCCGTGAGTAAAATCTGGCGCGGGATACGGAAGCTGACGGTGGTGCCTTTGCCTTCAAAAGAGTCGATCTGGATAATACCGCCATGCAGTTCAACTAACGAGCGTGAGATGGCAAGACCAAGGCCGGAGCCCTTGTGGTTCTTCGTATATTGATTGACGACCTGCACGAAAGGCTGGCTGATTTTATCGAGCATGTTGGCCGGAATGCCGATGCCGTTGTCGGTGATCTGGAAATTGACCATCTCGTCGATTTCGCGAATTGAAATATGCACGCTGCCGCCGTCCGGCGTAAACTTCACGGCGTTCGACAAAAGATTGAGCAGAACTTGTTTCAGCGCGCGCTTGTCGGCTTCGATCTTCAGGGCCGGTGGCACGACGGCGCTGGTCAGGACGATATTTTTTGTTGAAGCGCGGCCGAACATCAGGCGCATGGCATCGTTGACAAGGCTTTCGACCTGGAAGTTTTCGGCATTGAGCTTCAGACGGCCGGCTTCGATTTTCGACATGTCGAGAATATCGTTGATCACATCGAGCAGGTAATGGCCGCTGTTGTGAATATCTCGGCAATATTCGCGGTATTTCGGTGCGCCAAGATCGCCGAACAGGCCCGCCTGCATGATTTCGGAAAAGCCGATAATGGCGTTGAGCGGCGTTCTGAGTTCATGGCTGATATTAGCGAGGAATTCGGATTTAGTGCGGTTGGCGGCTTCAGCACGCGCTTTTTCAAGCGCATATTTTTCTGCCAGCTCCGTCATTTCTGAGGCCTGCGCTTCGAGCTTCATCGTGCTGTTTGAAAGATCGGCAATCGTTGCGCGCAGGCGGCGCTCGGTATGCATTAATTGCTGTTCGTGCTGTTTCAGCGTGGTGATGTCGGTGCCGACCGAGACGAAACCGCCGTCTTTCGTGCGCCGTTCGTTGATGTTGAGCCAGCGTCCGTCTTCAAGCTGCGCTTCGTAAGTGGATGAGCCTTCATCGGTGCGGATATCATTCAGCACACGGCTTTTTACGATCGGCTGGCGGCTGTTGTTGATGACATCATGGTAGGGCGTGCCGCCCTGTGCGGATTCATCGCTGATATTATGCAATTGCTGGAATTTGCTGTTGCACAGTACAAGCCGGTTATTTGAATCCCACAACACGAAGGCTTCGGAAATCGTCTCCACGGCATCGCGCAGACGCGCGTCGGCTGTTTCGGTGCGCTCGGCGAGCTCCTGCTGCTCGGTGACGTCGACAGCGATGCCGATGAGATGGGCGCCCTGGCCATCGTCATTGACGATGCGCGCGCGTGTGCGCACCCAGATCCAGTCGCCGCGCGAGTGGCGCATGCGGAAGGCGCGGTCAACCATGTTCTTTTCGCCTGCGGCGAGCAGGGACGGCAGGCTGGTAAAGAAATCCGTGTCGGACGGATGAACAAGCGATGCGGCGGTGCCGAAATCGATGATGTCGTCGCGTGCGTCGAGGCCGAGAATTTCAAACATAGAGGCCGACCAGAAAATACGGCCGCGCGCCACATCCCAATCCCACAATCCGCAACGGCCGCCGTTCAGGGCCGTATCGAGACGTGTGCGCGCACATTCATAAATGACGTCGGCGCGGCGCGCGCGCAGGGCTTGCCAGTGAAATGCAAAGCCGAGCAGCAGTACGGCAAAGCTGGTGCTGAGGAAAAGGCCGATTGATGTCATCGCCTGCCCGCGCCAGGCGTGCAATTGCTGCTCACTGTTACGGGTGACGACCAGCCGGCCGGTTGAGCCCGGCAAATCATGAGGCAGGGCCACAGCGCGCGGCAATTTGCCGGTCAGAAGTTCCGTCGTGACAGCACTGATGCCGGGTCTTGCAACAATTAGGTTATCATTGAAGGATGTATCTTTTTTGAAGATATCAACTGCCGTTGAAGCGATGATGTTGCCGCCGTTGTCGAGCAACAAAAAATTCGTGCCGCGTTGTGCAAGGGCATTGTTATTTTCCTGCAGGGTTGCAAAGCGTGCTGCATCCGAGCCATTTTTTTCAAGATCGGCGGCGACGACGTTGCCGAGCGCTTCAAGACCTTCTTCAAGCTGTGTCTGCAACGCCACGCGGTCCATATAAATACGTGTGAGAACGGCGATGCCGAGAATGCCGACGAAAACAATGATGAGAACGGGAACGAGGCGCTGCAACAGCGTCTCTGCTCCCATAAAGCGCTGGTAAGCGCGGCAGGCAATCAGCCTTGCCAGTCCATGAAGCTCGCGCGAACGTGCGCGAGCGAACGCGATATCTGCGTGCGCCATGCAGCGACTTTCTAAGTTTTGAAATTTCCCCTCTCAACTCATTCGAGCGAATGAGCCGAATCACCACTTAGTAAAGTTGATTCACAGAATCTTGTCCAGCAAGAATTCATTAACATTTTTCCACTCACGCATTCGTGACGCCGCGTGTGAATCGAAACATGAGTCAGAACAAGATGTTACGAACCGAGCAGACGTGTGGACAAGTCTGCAACGTCGGGCGAGAGACCGTTCGTATTCGCAACACGCTCGACTTCCATGCGCGCAGATTTTTTCAGTTTCTCATCAAGCCAGCTCATCGAGCGGAACGATGTCATCAGGCGCGCAGAAACGGATGGGAGAATGGGGTCAAGCTTGATCACGCAATCGGCGATAAAACGATAACCTGCGCCATCATCGCGGTGAAACTGGCTGAGATTGTTTTGCGCAAACGAATTCAGCAATGCGTAAACGCGATTTGGGGTCTTGAATGAAAAGACCGGATGGTTCGTCAGCGATTCAATCACCTGAAGTGCCTCAGGCTGATCATAGAGCGCCTGAATAGTAAACCATTTGTCGAGAACGAGTGGCTCATCTTTATAGCGTCCTTCAAAAATCTTGAGCGCTTTTTCACGCTCCGCGCTTGGGTTTTGTGCCAATGCGGCGAGTGCGCCAACACGGTCAGTCAGGTTGGTTGCGCTTTCAAGCTGCTGCAGCGCGAGTTGCAGATGCTCCGGCTGACTGTTGTGCGTCAGCAGCTTCAAAAGCGTATTACGGAAGCTGCGGCGGCCGGTCTGCTCGGCATCGGGAATGTAAGCGGCTTTCGTGTCGAATTTTTTGTAAAGCGCCAGCGCATCGGCGCCAAGCTTGTCGCACATGGCAGCGACAAGACTGCGCCGCGCGGTGTGGACCTTTTTCGGGTCGACATTTTTGCCAAGCTCGCGGCAGATATCGAGCTCCGAAGGTGGTACGACGGCGAGCGCGCGAAAGGCCGGCTCGGCCTTGTCGTCGTTCATCAGCACGCCGATGGCATCAACGACGATCTGTGCGCTGGTTTTTTCGATGCTGCCGCTGCGGCTCATCGGCCGCAGGTAACGCAGCGCCAGTTCCTGCGCCGCTTCCCAGCGGTTGAAGGAATCCGTGTCGCTTTTCACGAGCACGGCCAACTCTTCATCGCTGAGCGGAGTCTTTAAATTTACCGGTGCTGAAAATCCGCGCAGTAAAGAAGGTACGGGGCGGACAGGCGTTTTGAATTTGAAAGCCTGCTCGGCCTGATCGAGAATGACGACAGGCACGGCAAGTGCCTTGCCGTCTTCATCCTGCAAGGGAATGTCGTTGCCGTGCTGATCGAGAAAGCCAAGCGCGACAGGGATAACATGGGGTTTTTTCACCGTCTGGTTTGGCGTCGGCGGAATTTTCTGCGAGAATTTTAATTCGTAAATGCCGCTTTTCTCATCATAAGACGGTTGAACGACCACTTCCGGCGTACCGGCCTGATGATACCATTCCATAAACTGGCCAAAATCTTTCCCGCTCGCATCGGCAAAGCAGGCGATAAAATCTTCAATCGTGACAGCCTGTCCGTCATGGCGGTTAAAATAGAGATCTGTGCTTTCGCGGAATTTTTTATCACCGACAAGAATTTTCAGCATGCGGATCAGCTCCGCGCCTTTTTCGTAAATCGTCGTCGTGTAAAAATTGTTGATCTCGCGATACTGGTCGGGGCGCACCGCATGCGCGAGCGGACTTGCATCCTCGACGAACTGCGTATTGCGAAGATGGCGCACGTCGGCGATGCGTTTCACCGGCCGTGAGCGGACATCGGATGTAAATTCCTGGTCGCGATACACGGTAAAGCCTTCTTTCAGGCAAAGCTGGAACCAGTCGCGGCAGGTGATGCGGTCGCCGGTCCAGTTGTGAAAATATTCGTGCGCGATCACGGCTTCAATGCGGTCGTAATCGACGTCGGTAGCGGTATCGGGGTCTGCGAGCAGCAGCCGGTCGTTGAAGATATTGAGGCCCTTGTTTTCCATGGCGCCAAAAACGAAAGCCGATACGGCCACAATCATGAAAATATCGAGATCGTATTCGCGGCCGAAAGCCTGCTCATCCCACCGCATACATAATTTAAGACTTTCCATCGCCCAATGGCAGCGGTTTTCCTTGCCCGGCTCGACATAAATTTCCAGCGCGACCTTGCGGCCGGACATGGTGGTGAAGGTATCAAAGATGCTGTTCAGCTTTCCGCCGACCATCGC
>JAZKID010000055.1:18040-21331 GCA_040385045.1 Pseudomonadota bacterium
TCCACGCAACCGAGATCGCCGCCGACAAGAGCAAACAGATAAGCCGGTTTCGGAAACGGATCTTCCCAGACGGCGAAATGGCGGCCGTCCGGCAGATCGCCGCCGTCGATACGGTTGCCGTTCGCAAGCAGGATCGGCGCCGTCGTCTTGTCGCCTTCGATGCGCGTGGTGTAGCGCGCGAGAACATCGGGCCTGTCGATGAACGGCGTGATGCGGCGAAAGCCTTCCGCCTCGCATTGCGTACAGAAAATACCATCCGACATATAAAGCCCCATCAGCTGCGTATTGTCTTTCGGACTAATGGTGGTGACGGTTTCGAGTGTGAACGCTGTGGCCGGAACCTGTGAAATCACCAGCTGTTTTTTTCCGGCATTATATTCTTCAGCTTTCAGCAGGGTGCCATTGATGCGAATTTCCGACGGCATGATGTCATCGATATCAAGCTTCAAAGGCTCGCCCGTGCGCGCCGGCCTGATCGCCATTTTCGATGTGAAGCGTGTTTTGGCAGGATCAAGATTAATGTCGAGATGCACCGTGTCGATCAGATAGGCGGGCGTTTTATAATCTTTCAGATAAATCAGTTCGGGCGTGTCTTTTGCCATGGTGTGCTCGATTCAGTGATGATGGTGGCTGACGTTGATCGGCTCGGGATGAATCAGAATGCGCAGAATGTTTGGATAATGCACGCGGACTTCGCGTTCGAGCATGTCGACGGCGTCATGAACCGCGCGCACCGACAGCTGCGGCGGGAACTGGCAGTGCAGGATGATGATGCGGCCCGACGCCGTATTGCGCAAACGGAATGCATGGATATTGCTGAGATGCGGGATGCCTGCCGCCGTTTTTTTAATGAAAGCTTCAACTTCGGCGCGTTCGTTTTCCGGCGCATCATGAATAGCATGCATGTTTTCGAGCGGCTCGATATGCGTTTCGACCTCGGTCTGTTCGCCGAATTCATTCATCAGCGCCGTTTCAAGTTTCGTCGCGGAAGCATGCGCGCTCGACAGCGACATGTTTTCATCAATTTCGAGATCGAGGCCGATGGCAAGTTTTCCGCCGAGCTGCTGGACCGTCAGATGATGAACGAAAGCATGCTGGCGTGCGGCGATCAGCATCACGCGCTCCATGATGCTTTCTTCTTCAAGCGCGACGGCTTCTGTCGTGACCGTGACATCAGCGCGTAAAACCTTGGCCTGTACCGCCTCGATGACGTCTTTTTTGATTTCGTCAATGCGCGGCAACGACAACGTGCGCGCCACCTGAACATCAATCTCGATAAAATTCGTCGCGCCGGAACTGCGGATGCGCGTGCGCGAGACTTTCACGACGCCGCTGACATGACTGGCGGCTTCCTCGGCGAGTTCGCTTGTACCTGCGGGCGCGGCATCAAGCAGTGTCCTGATGGTGCGATAACCAAGCTCCCACGAAATATAGATAATGACGGCGGCGACGAACAAAGCCGCAATCGCGTCTGCTTTGGGAAAGCCAAGCGCGATACCGATCAGCGCGCAGAATGCAGCAATTGATGCCCACATGTCCGACACAAAATGCAACGCATCGGCTTCGAGCGCCTGACTGCCGGTTTCATGCGCGGTTTTGTGCAAGGCGCGCGCGCGATAAAAATCGACGACGATCGAAACGGCAATAATCGCGATTGCGATCCATGGCGCTGAAACATCGCTCGGCGCGCCCGTCAACCGCTCAATCGCGTGCCAAATCGCGAAGACAGCAACAAAAAACAACATGGCGACTTCAAGCAGCGCGGCGAGACTTTCGATCTTGCCATGGCCGTAATGGTGGCTGGCGTCGGCCGGCCGGTCGGCCCAGTTGACGGCATAATAAGTGACGACCGTCGCACCAAGATCGAGCAGGCTGTGCAGGGCCTCGGTGAGCAAAGCAAGAGAGCCGGTCAGAATGGCGACAGCCATTTTCGTGACCACGAGCCCGGCGGAAGCGAGGATCGAGAAGAGGGCCGCCCTGGATTTATCGGCCGTGTGAGGGTGAAGGTGAACGTGCATGGTTGTCAGTGCCTGATTTCTTACCTAGAGAATAGGATAAAAGAAAGTTCAAGCATGTTTTCGTCTTATCGTTTTTGCGTCGCGCCGATGATGGAATGGACCGACCGGCATTGCCGGGTCTTCCACCGGCTGATGACGCGGCAGGCACGCCTTTATACTGAAATGCTGACGACCGGCGCCATCCTTCATGGAGACAGGCAGCGGCTTTTGGGCTTTTCGACGCAAGAACAGCCGTTGGCCCTGCAGCTTGGGGGCTCAAACCCGGCGGAGCTTGCCGAAGCGGCGCAGATTGGCGAGGGCTTCGGCTATAGCGAAATCAACCTGAATATCGGCTGTCCTTCTGATCGCGTGCAAAATGGCCGGTTTGGCGCCTGCCTGATGGCCGAGCCGAAACTGGTCGCTGACTTTGTTGTTGCGATGAAGCGGACGGTGAAAATTCCGGTGACAGTGAAATGCCGCATCGGTATCGACGAGCAGGATATTGAGCAGCCGCTCGATGATTTTGTGCAGGGCGTCGTTGATGCAGGAACGGATGCGCTGATCGTGCATGCACGCAAAGCGTGGTTGAACGGTCTGTCTCCGAAAGATAACCGCACCATTCCGCCTTTAAATTATGAGCGCGTTTACAGGCTGAAGCAAAAATTTCCGCAGCTGCCAATCATCATCAACGGTGGCATCGCGACGATCGAGGAAGCGCAGCAGCATTTGCAGTGTGTCGATGGCGTGATGATGGGCCGTGCCGCCTATCATGAACCGCATCGGCTGTTGCAGGTCGATCCCGTTCTGTTTGAAACGCAAGCGCCGCTTGAAACGGCGTTCGATGTCGCACATGCGATCGAGCCTTACATCGCAGAACAACTCGCGCAGGGCACACGTCTTCATAATATGACGCGCCATATGCTGATGCTGTTTCAGGGCCGTCCTAACGGGCGGCAATTCCGGCGCATCCTCGCAGAAGAAGCGGTCAAGCCTGGTGCAAATCTGGATGTCTGGCGTAAAGCCGTTGCCGCGGTTGCTGATGCTGCAAGCCGTTTTGAAAACGTAGCGGCATAAGGATGTCACCTGCCGACATTCCCGCCGATCTGCTTTTCATTCTGATTCTTGTTGCCGGCGGTGCGCTGGTCGGCATCCTTGCGGGCCTGTTCGGCATCGGCGGCGGCACTTTCATCGTGCCGATGATGTATGAAATCATGCGTTATTCGTCCGTGCCTGCGGAATGGCGCATGCATGTTGCCGTCGGCACGTCGCTGGCGGTGATCATTCCCGTTTCCAT
>JAZKID010000055.1:21341-44518 GCA_040385045.1 Pseudomonadota bacterium
AAGGCTATCCCGACGTGCGGCTTCTGAAAAAATGGGTCTTGCCGATCATGCTTGGGGTCTTCGCGGGTGCGTTTTTTGCAAAATCGGTCGAGTCCACAGTCCTGAAATATATTTTTATCGCAGTGTGCGCGCTGACAGCCGTGCGCTTCCTGATCCATGAAGAACGCCGCTGGAAGTTCGGCCTCGATTTTCCGGAAAACGCGCTTGTCTACGGGCAGGGCGCAACCATTGGCTTTTTGTCGGCACTGATGGGCATGGGCGGCGGCATTTTTAGTGCGCTGCTGATGACGCTTTATAACCGCCCGATCCATCAGGCCGTCGCGACATCGGCTGGCGTCGGCGTATTGGTGTCGATCCCCGGCGCGATCAGCTATGCGATCGCGGGCTGGGATGTCACAAGCGGTTTCCCGTTCTGGCCGGTCGGTTTTGTGCTTCTTATGCCGCTGCTGCTGATTGCGCCGGTAAGCGCGCTGTTCACGCCGCTGGGCGTGCGTCTTGCGCATTTCTTTAGCCACAAGACACTAGAAGTTATGTTCGCGATTTATCTGTTATTGATCGCAGCGCGTTTCAGTTGGACGTTATTATCTACTTAGTCTTAACTGGCGTGGGGTTGATCGGATCGTCCACAAGAATGGTTTCTTTTACGTCGAGATAGTTTTTGCGCGCGGGAACATTTGCAAGGTCGCACAAGATCCTTTGGAATTCATCGGCTCGGTGTTCGTGATCTGGAACCGCCTTTTCTTTGTCAAGTGTATATGTTTCTAAAACGTAATTATCTCCTGCAACCCAATTTCCTTTAGGATAGGAGATTGTTTTCCCTTTGTTGTCTTGAAGATATTTTTCCCGTGATTGGTTGTATTCCTGGACGTGGAAGAATTCATGGAAAAGCGCGGACCATGGAGGCACAATCTGACCCAAATTATTGACAATAGCGTATTTCGGAAAAAAATTGACGACGTCGAAATTCCTGTCAAAAGTTTTCCCTATATTGTCTCGCCCTTCACCTCTCTCGGCAGAAAGCGCGCGGCTTGCGCTCATCTCGTTACTTGCATTGATAACTAACGGGTAGTATTTGCCGTTCATTTTATCCAATAAATTTTTGCCCGGTGTCTCGCCTGCCTTGGATTTCAGTAAGGCGCCTTTTTCAAGACTTTTGACAACGTCCGCTAAAAGTTTTTGTCTTACCTCCGGGCTGATTTCACTTTGATCAATATAAGAACTCTTCGTTGTTATGATGATATCGTTATAAACGCCTAAAACATATGTTTTGTTTTGCCTTCCAAGAATATTGTTTTCTTTTGGATCATGCTCGAGCAATTCTTTTAAACTAACGGTTTCATATTTGCGAAGCCCGATTAATTTACCACCAAGATCGTCGCTTTTTTGCTTTAATTCATCGGGCGGTATCCAAGCTTGCTTGGCGATTTCCAATGCTTTCTTCTCTGCTGCCTTGCCTGTCAGCAGAATGGCGCCGGAAGGAAGAACTTGTCGTTCGTTTTTGCCAATATCTTTTATCCAATTATCGTCGCTGATAGCGCCGGTTTCTTCGCGGTTGAATGCGGATTTCTCCGTGCTTATTGCTTCGAGGCTCTGTCTGAATGATTTGTCAAATCCGTTTTGATTGGGAATGGGAGAATTTTCGACTTTTATCATAATCGAGATTCTTAACCTAAGACGCTTTTTTCGTGCCGTCTTTAATTGCAGGCAGGGCCTGCATCACGCGTTCGGCCGGGAAGGTGATGATCACTTCCGTGCCCACGCGCAGTTTTGATTTGAACGTGAACGTGCCGCCATGCAAATCGACAAGACCTTTGACGATCGGCAGACCGAGGCCCGCGCCTTGCTCGGCGGTTTTCAATGCATTCGAACCTTGGCCGAAGCTTGCAAGAACGATGGAGATTTCATCGTCCGGAATGCCCGGGCCGGTATCGCTGACGGAAAGATATTGCCCGCCGCCCGCCGTCCAGCCGCACTTGACGGCAATGATGCCGTCGGCTGGCGTGAACTTGATGGCGTTGGAAAGCAGGTTGAGCGTGATCTGGCGTACGGCGCGCTCGTCGGCCCAGATCGAAACCATTTTCTCTTCGTAGCTTTCCTTGAGGTTGATGCCTTTGCTCTGCGCGCGTAGTTTCAGCAGGCGCACGCTGTCTTCTACCGTTGCGACAAGGTTGACAGTCTCTTCGTTCAGTTCGAACTTGCCCGCCTCGATGCGCGACAGATCGAGAATCTCGTTGATGAGGTTGAGGAGGTGCTGTCCCGATTTGTGAATGTCTTCGCAATAATCCTTGTAGGTCGCATTCGGCAGCGGCCCGAGAATTTCGTTTTTCATCACTTCGGAAAAACCGAGGATGGCGTTCAGCGGTGTGCGCAGCTCGTGCGACATGGTGGCGAGAAAGCGTGACTTGGCGAGGTTGGCGCTTTCGGCGCGGCGGCGCGCTTCATCGGATGACGCTTTCGTCTGTTCGACTTCCGCGAGCAAACCATCTTTTTCAAGACGGAAGGTGAGGTTCTCGAGCATCTGCGCGTAAATGCGGCGCGACATGAGAATGAAAAAACCTTCTGCGCAAACGGCGATGGCGGCCATACTGAACAGGAAAGGCTCGCCAAGTAATATGATCGAGCCGACAAGTCCCGCAACCATCGGGATAGTGCCGAGCAGAACCGCCATCGGCAGGCTTGAAGCATTCAGCGCGCTCATGCCGATCACCATCAGCGCAATGGCGAAAGAAAAGATCGTGGCGAAGATCGGGTCCGTGCTTGGCACGAAACACAGCGAGGCCCAGATCAGGCCGTTGATGCCTTCCATCAGGCTGAGGCGCTGGCGCCATCTTTTGACGCGCACGGGACTGAACTCGACATGCGTGAAATAACGGCAGCTTATCATCATCACGGCATGTGCGGCGAGTGCGAACGCCGTCCACATTGCCAGCGTGATCGGTTTTAAAAACAACGAACCGACACCGGCGACGATGACGATCAGGCTCGGCATGAGGTACGTCGTGCCGAGTTTGTTGCGCGCGTAGTTCAGCGCAAGCTCGGTATCGAAAGCCGGACGCGTGCCTGTGTCGGACGACAGTTTTTCGCGCGCTTCCTTGAGACGCATTTCCAGCATGCGCCGCTGCGCGCTGATCGGAGAACCGGCAGCAATGTGTCCGTAGTCTCCCAAGCCTTCCTGCATGACGATTTTCCCAGCTCAACTCTTTGAAAGAATTCAAAGAAAGAGTTTGGCAAAGACTGCTTAATGCCGTGCTCAGAAAGAGGGTTTACGTTTTGTAAATTCCGTTACGATGAAAATGCGCACACCTCAAGGCAACGCCTTGATGAAGCAAGAGCTTTCCAGCATCAGGGCAGGATTTCCCAGACGACCGAAACACGTGCGTTGATGCTCATTTCGCCTGCCTCCACGGGTGCAGGCGCGGATTTGGCTTCCATCATCGCCATACGGGCAACAGCAACAGGTTGCGGCTCCGGTGCGCTGTAGTTTTCGCTGATCTGGATGATCTTGCCGGTTTTGATGCCCATGCCTTGCTCATAGAGTGCGGCAAGCTTGCGGACATTTTCCATGGCTTCAAGGCGTGCATCATTCTGCGCTTTTTCATTATCCTGTAAACCGAAATAAGGGCCGTTCACTTCGTTGACGCCAAGTGTGACGGCCTTGTCGAGAACGATGCCGACTTTCGTGAGATCTTTTATAACGACGGTGATCGAATTACGCGCTTCGTAACCCGTGAGCTTGCGCACGGAATTTTGCAGATAAGCATATTGCGGCTGAATAGAAACGTTCGATGTCTGGATGTCTTTTGCATCGATCTTTTCAGCTTTAATCGCGTTGAGTGCCTGCGTCATGTCTTTTGAATTGTCGTTCAGCGCTTCCGCGGCATTGCGCCGCTGCGTGACGACAGAAAGTGTAATGACGGCCTGATCGGGCGCAATTTTCGCTTCACCGATACCGGTGAGCGTGAGCTTGCCGTTTTCGATTTTCGGATCCGCAAAGGCGGGCGCGGAAAAGGCCATTAAAAATGCAAGTGCAAAGAATGGAAGCGGGCGCATCACGGTCTCCTCAAAATTATTTCAACATTGTTTAATTGGAAATTACGGCTGAAGCGAGGCAGAATTTTTTAAAAGACGCGCCGCTGAGAACGCGCTCATATCATAGGGCGCTTTTTCACCCTGCATTATAAGGCTAAGCGCATTGCCGAGCGCGATCGCATGTTTTGCGCAAATGCCGCCGCCATAGCTTGACAGATAAATGTTATGCGTGCCCGGCAATGTGTCGATGACAGGAAGTTCCCGATCATCGGCCGTAGCATAAAGGCAGACCGATGTTTCATGCAGAGTCATTTTTCGCTGCAGAAGTTTTTCAAAATACGCCGTTGTAGAATTTTTTTCATCCATGCTGACAATGCGATCGACAGTTTCCGGATTTTCGAAAACCTGTCCTTCATGAAAACCGACTTTCAGAAATTTGCGGCCATCGGAACGGATTTCAGGCAGCGCATACATACCGAGGCTGTTATCATTCAGAATCATGATGACAATTAAATCGGCAAGATCATCCGGATAGTCATAATAGAAAAGCGGGATGCGCGTAACATTCATGGCCTTGGATAATGGTTCTATTATTTTGTTATCAGCGTTACCTTTTTGAAGAACGTCAGGCGTCCAGCCGCCTGCGGCGATCACAAGCTGACCGGCATGAACCGGCGGATGATTTTCTGTTGTCATTTTTACGCCGCTGTCACTATCTTCCCATCTTAGAACTGCTGTATCGAAAAAAATATAGCCGCCATGTTCCTTGATCTGATCATAAAGCCTGTCGAGAATTTTTTCCGGGTTGAAAACAGCTGCGCCATGATCAATCAAGCCAATCTGGTTGTCTGCGACATGCAGGCCCAGCTTTTTTATATCTGCGGCCAAGATCTCTTCAATTTTATCTGCGCTTGATTTCAATGAGCGATACGCCTCGAAATTTTTCTCCATTACGAAAATCGCGGGCACATCGCGGACGATTGCTCCGGCCACCCGTTCCATCGCTCGCATTGCTTGCAAGCTGTCGGCAGCCGTTTCATTGAAAACAGGTATTTCGTTGAGGCGGCGGGTGATCCGCGTTTGTCCGTGGCTGGAGCCCTGAACATGATGCGGTGCATGTGCTTCAAAAACGCAGACTTTTTTTCCGCTTTTGCAAAGGGCCGCAGCCGTCGCGGCGCCGAGCAATCCTGCGCCAATGACGACAACATCATAGTTTAGAGCATTCATGCTGAAACCTTTGTCGGCAAGGTTTTTCATATTTCAGGTTCGAAGAGTGGGCCCGGCAGGACTCGAACCTGCAACCAGACGGTTATGAGCCGTCGGCTCTAACCATTGAGCTACAGGCCCGACATGACTATCTAATACGATAATTATGTCGAAAGGGAAGCCGCAAAAGCGCGCGTCCCGAATTTGCTTTTGGACAAAGGCTTGGCTACAGCTTTTACATCAGGGAGAACCCATGGCACGCCAGTTCGTCTACCACATGCAAGGTGCTTCGAAGATCTATTCCACGGGGAAGAAGGTTCTCGATAACGTCCACTTGTCTTTTTACCCCGATGCGAAAATCGGTGTGCTGGGCGTCAACGGTGCCGGTAAATCTTCTCTCCTGCGCATTATGGCCGGGATCGACAAGGAATTCACCGGCGAAGCCTGGCTGGCTGAAGGTGCGACGGTGGGCTACCTGCCGCAGGAACCGCAGCTCGATGCTTCGAAAACCGTCCGCGAGAATGTAGAAGAGGGCGTCAAGGAGCAAAAGGCCTTGCTCGCGCGCTATAACGAACTCGCGATGAATTATTCGGACGAAACAGCCGATGAGATGACCAGATTGCAGGACGAGATTGAAGCGCAGGATCTGTGGGATCTCGACAGCAAGCTCGATCAGGCGATGGATGCGCTGCGTTGCCCGCCGAACGATTGGGCTGTCGATAAATTATCGGGCGGTGAAAAGCGCCGTGTGGCGTTGTGCAAGCTTTTGCTGGAAAAGCCCGATCTGCTTCTGCTCGATGAGCCGACCAACCATCTTGATGCCGAAACGACGGCGTGGCTGGAAGCGCATTTGCGGCAGTATCCCGGCGCGATCCTGATCGTCACGCACGACCGCTACTTCCTCGATAATGTGACGAGCTGGATTCTTGAACTCGATCGCGGGCAGGGCATCCCTTATGAGGGCAATTATTCCAACTGGCTCGTGCAAAAGCAAAAACGCCTTGCACAGGAAGGCCGCGAAGATTTGTCGCGTCAGAAAGCCATCGAAGCTGAATCAGAATGGATGAAAGCGTCGCCGAAAGCGCGGCAGGCGAAAAGCAAGGCGCGTATCCAGCGTTATGACGAGCTTGTCAAAAAAGCGGCCGATAAAGGCCCCGGCACCGCGCAAATCGTCATTCCTGTCGCCGAACGTCTGGGGCAGAATGTCGTCGATTTTGAACATTTGAAAAAAGGTTATCCTGACAAACTTCTGATCGACGACCTGTCGTTCCGTCTGCCGCCGGGCGGTATTGTCGGCATTATCGGCGCGAACGGTGCAGGTAAGACAACATTATTCCGCATGATCACAGGCGAAGAAACGCCGGATGACGGCACGATCAAGATCGGCGAAAGCGTGCAGCTTGGTTATGTCAACCAGTCGCGCGATGCGCTCGATGCCGGTAAAACCGTCTGGGAAGAAATCACCGGCGGGACCGATGTGATTTATCTCGGCAAAAAAGAAATCAATTCGCGCGGCTACTGCTCGGCCTTCAACTTCAAAGGCGCCGACCAGCAGAAAAAAGTCGGCCAGATTTCAGGCGGCGAACGCAACCGCGTGCATCTTGCCAAAATGTTGAAATCCGGCGCGAACGTTCTGCTGCTCGACGAGCCGACCAACGATCTCGACATCGAAACCCTGCGCGCGCTTGAAGAGGCACTGGAAGATTACGCCGGCTGCGCCGTGGTCATTTCCCACGACCGCATGTTCCTCGACCGTATCGCCACGCATATTCTCGCCTTCGAAGGCGACAGCCATGTCGAATGGTTCGAAGGCAATTTCCAGGATTACGAGGAAGACAAGAAACGCCGCCTCGGCGAAGATAGTGTGAACCCGAAGCGGGTGACCTATAGACAGTTTGCGAGATAGGTTTTCATAAAGGCTGTTGTCACTGTAGAGAATGTTACGTCAAGAGGATAAATTGTTGAATATTTCAAGTGCTGTTGATTTTCAAAAACAGAATTTAAAAGCAAATGTCCCTTCCGGCTTTATGGCCCTGGGTAATGAAGCGCAGCTTTATAATGCTTTCCTGTTTTTTGCCGAGCGCCCGCCGGGTTACGACACAGCCGTCATTACCCCTGCGAGCCTCCAAAAAGGTGTTGTCACAACAATCAATGGCTATCGGAAATTGACCGGGAAAGATGAGATCGCAAATTCTGACGATTCCGAAGTGAACGATACAGACCTCGTGAATGTCGCAAACATTTATGGAACGGGTTTTGGCTATATTTACGAAAAGAAACGTACAGAAGGTCTTATTGCTTCGACAGCGGAACAAGTGATGAATTTCTGTATCGATTGTCTAGGCGTGAAAAAAACGATTCTTTCTTTTTTAAAATGGGATTATCGCAAAAGCTCCTCGTCTATCAAACTTAAAAATTATCTTTCGGTTTTGTTCGATGCCATTAGGAATGGCAGTGGCCCGAGGGGTTCAATTGAGTGGTGGCAGTTTAAGAATTATATGAAAGATAAAGAAGGCACTTTTAAGCTGAGCTAAGGAAACTCAGTCTTGTTCTTCCACGTTTCGTGTGCAGCCCCATTTGCGCAAAACCGCATTGATCTGATCCGTCGTGAAATGCCGCGCGCTGTCGCGGTCATAGCCGTCTGCCAGCAGTTTTTCATAATCCGTATGCCGGTGGCGCACATGCGCAACGACCACCAGCCATAATGTAATGCCGCGCGGCAGCGCCTTTTTGTCTTTTTGCGTGGCCGCCTCAATGATCGCCTGCGCATCGATATAGGGTGCGAGCGGGCAGAGCGCGTTGATCAGCTTTCGGAAGTCATCGTGCCGGGACATGCGGGTTTTTGCGGCTTTCGTTAAAATCCGGTCTGTTTTCTAGACAGGTTGTTCAATTTAATGGCTTATCACCGGAATCACTGTAGTCTGGGGCAGGATAAAAATATATGCAAAGCCCGCATAACGGCGAAATGATCAAAAGCCCTGAAGAGGCTGTCGATGCTCTTGTCAAAATCCATGATGAGGCAACAAAATCGCTTCGCGATGCGCTGGCGCATTATTTTCAAAGCAAGCAGCCACCTTCCGCCGAGACCCGCAAGAAATTCTGCTATCCTTACCTTGCCGTTGAAGCGGCCAGTGCCACGCCGAAAATGGCAACCTCGCGTGCTTTCGCGCGCATCGAAAGCGCCGGCACTTATATCACCACCATTACGCAGCCGCGTTATTTCAGGAACTATCTGCTCGAACAGCTCCATGCCCTGACGGAAGATTATAATGTGGGCCTGCGTGTCGGTTTGAGCGAGCAGGAAATTCCTTATCCTTATGTCGTCGAAAGCGGCGATGAGCTGACACAGGGCGCTGTCGATGCGCGCGAGCTTGCGTCCGTTTTCCCGACACCGCAGCTTGCCCTGTTCGGTGACGCCGTTGTCGACGGGCTGTTTGCGGAAACGCCGCCCGGCGAAATGCGGCCCCTGAGTTTGTTCGACGCCGTGCGTATCGATTTTTCGCTGAAACGTTTGATCCATTATACCGGCTCGCACTGGAGCCATATCCAGCCTTGGATCCTCCTCACCAATTATCAGCGCTATAATGACCAGTTCATGCACTGGGCGCTGGCGCAATTGCGCACGGGCGCTTTCGTCAAGCTTGTTCTGCCGGGCAATATCGAAATCACGTCGTCGCAATCGGACGATGAAATCAAAGCGGCTGCGGCTGCGTCGCCCTGGTCGCGCTACCAGATGCCTGCCTATCACGCGATCACAGCCGACGGGCAGGGCATTACGATGGTGAACATCGGCGTCGGCCCGTCGAATGCAAAAACAATTACGGATCATCTCGCCGTGCTGCGCCCGCATTGCTGGCTGATGGTCGGCCATTGCGGCGGTTTGCGCGGTGCGCAAAACATCGGGGACTATGTTCTGGCGCACGCTTATTTGCGTCGCGATAAAATCATCGACGAACTCGTGCCGCCGGAAGTGCCGATCCCCGCGCTCGCCGAAGTTCAACAGGCGCTGCAAACTGCTGCCGGCGTTGTAACCGGCGACACGGGTGATGCTTTGAAGCGCCGCCTGCGCACCGGAACGGTCGTGACCTATGATGACCGCAACTGGGAACTGCGCTGGCCGCAGGAACGCCGCCGCATCAACCTGTCGCGTGCCGTTGCTGTCGACATGGAAAGCGGTGTCGTTGCCGCGCAAGGTTACCGCATGCGCGTTCCCTACGGTACGCTGCTGTGCGTGTCGGACAAACCTCTGCATGGTGAGATCAAACTGCCGGGGGCGGCCTACGCCTTTTACGAGCGGGCCATTGGCGACCACCTCATGATCGGTATCGAAGCCCTGCGTCTGCTTCGAGACAACAAAGAGCAGCTTCATTCGCGAAAACTTCGCTCATTCGATGAGCCATTGTTTCGCTAAATCATTGTAAATAAACGACTTTTGAAGATAAAATTTTCCATGACTTTCATGGGCATTCAAGCTTGCCAAAGCTGATCGTTTAAAGATATAAAGATATCGTTATATCTTTAGGCGAAGAGCGGCATGGAACTCGAAAACGTCCTTGGAATTTTACGCGCCGCAGGCGAGGCAACACGCCTGCGCCTGCTCGCGTTGCTGGCCGAGGCGGATCTGACGGTCTCCGATCTCACCGAAATTCTCAACCAGAGCCAGCCGCGCATTTCGCGCCACCTCAAGCTTCTGCACGATGCAGGTTTGATCGAGCGTCACCGTGAAGGCTCCTACATTTACTACAGCCTGCCGAATGCAGGCGAGGCGGCAAAGCTTTTAAAGTCCCTTTTGCGCAGCCTCGATGGTAGCGATGTGCAGCTTGTTCACGATCGCGAACGTCTCGAAAAAGCGCGTGTCGTGCGTGAAGGAAAAGCACAGGCCTATTTTGCCGATGTCGCAAAAGAATGGGAAAGTATTCGTGCTCTTCATGTGTCGGAAGAAGACGTTGAAGCCGCGATCTCCCAATTGATCGGCACGCGCCAATTTGAATCGCACCTTGATATCGGAACCGGGACAGGGCGGCTTCTCGAACTCTTCGCAAAAAATACGCAGCGCAGTGTCGGCATCGATATCTCGCATGCCATGCTCTCTGTTGCGCGCGCGAATTTAAGTAAATCGCCGCACAGGCATTTACAGTTGCGTCCCGGCGATGTTTACGCACTTCCCTATGCGCCAAGTTCTTTCGATCTCGTCACCTTGCATCAGGTGCTTCATTATCTGGAGGAGCCCGCGCGCGCTCTGGGCGAAGCAGCGCGTGTTCTGAAAGCCGGCGGGCAGCTTCTCATCGTCGATTTTGCGCCACATGACAATGAATCCCTGCGCGAAAAATTTGCGCATCGCCGCCTCGGCTTCTCGCATGATGAAATGCGCACGCTGCTGAGCGGTGCCGGCCTTCGCCTTTCCAAGGTTGAGGATATGCATTCTGAAAAATCTTCGAAGCAAGGTGCCATGATCGTTTCCGTCTGGCTGGCCGAAACAAATCAACCTTCAGCATTGTCATACAAATCAATAGCATTCGCCGGAGCAGAGCTATGAGTAACGTCAACGTTTCTTTTGAATTTTTCCCGCCGAAAACGCCGGAGCTTGAGGAGGTACTTTGGCAGAACGTCGAAAAGCTCGCGCCGTTCGATCCGCGCTTTATCTCGGTAACATATGGCGCAGGCGGTTCAACGCGCGCACGCACGCACGCGATCGTGCAAAAACTTCTTGATGAAGAGTTCGCCAGGCCTGCGGCGCATCTGACATGCGTTGGCGCGCCGAAATCCGAGATCGATGAAATTATCCGCACCTATTGGGAAAACGGCGTGCGGCATATCGTTGCACTGCGTGGCGATCCGCCGGGCGGGCCCGGCACGCCTTACGTATCGCACCCCGAAGGTTATGATTATACGTCTGATCTTGTCGCTGCGATCAAGGCGATCGCGCCATTTCATGTGTGTGTCGGCGCCTATCCTGAAAAACATCCGGAATCCGCTTCACTGGACGACGATATCGATGCCTTGCAGGCGAAGGTCGATGCCGGAGCGGACTGCGCAATCACACAATTTTTCTTCCATAACGATGTCTATTTCCGTTTCGTCGATAAAGTGCGTGCGCGCGGGATAGACATTCCGATCATACCCGGTATTTTGCCGGTCCAGAATTTCAAGCAGGCGGCACGCTTTGCCCATCGCTGCGGCACGCATATTCCTGAAAAAATTCTCAATCGTTTCGAGGGTCTTGAGGATGACCCGCAAACGCGCTCGCTCGTGGCAGCAGCTGTTTGTGCGGAACAGGTGGAAAAGCTTCGTGAAAACGGAATTACGGATTTCCATTTTTACACGCTGAACCATGCCGACCTCAGCTATGCCGTCTGTCATCTTCTGGGTTTGCGCCCGCGCCTCTTGACGGAAGCGGCATAAAATTTAAATGCACAATGATCCTGCATCCTTTCTGAAAAAAGCGGCGCAAGAACGTATTCTTGTGCTTGACGGCGCCATGGGCACGATGATCCAGCGCCATCCGTTGAGCGAGCAGGATTTTCGCGGCGCACGTTTTGTAAACTGGCCACGCGACCTCAAGGGAAATAATGATCTCCTTGCCCTTACGCAGCCGCAGATCATCAAGGACATTCATCTTGGCTACCTGCGCGCCGGTGCGGATATTATCGAAACGAACACATTTTCTTCCACGGCGATTGCGCAGGCTGACTACGGCATGGAAGAGCTGGCTTATGAGCTGAACTTTGAAAACGCAAAGCTCGCGCGTGCCGCATGTAGCGAATTCGAAAAAGAAACCGGCAAGCAAACATTTGTCGCAGGCGCAATAGGCCCGACGAACAGGACGGCTTCGCTGTCGCCCGACGTCAACCGTCCCGGCTTTCGTGCCATCACGTTCGATGAACTTTGTGCGGCATATAAAGAAGCAGCGCGCGGCCTGATCGAGGGCGGCGCCGATCTTTTGATGATCGAAACTATTTTCGACACATTGAATGCAAAGGCGGCCATCGCGGCCTGCCTTGATGTGTTCGATGAGCTGGGCCGTGAGTGGCCGCTGATTATTTCCGGCACGATCACGGATCTTTCAGGGCGTACGCTTTCCGGTCAGACACCGACAGCGTTCTGGTATTCGACGCGTCATGCAAATGCCTTGGCCGTCGGTCTCAATTGTGCGCTGGGGGCGAAAGAATTGCGTCCGCATTTGCAGGAATTGTCGCGCGCAGCGGACACGCTCATTTGCGCTTATCCGAACGCCGGTCTGCCGAATGAATTCGGCGGCTATGACGAAACGCCTGAACAGACGGCAGCCTTCATCGCTGAGTTCGCGAAAAGCGGGCTCGTCAATATCGTTGGCGGCTGTTGCGGCACCACGCCGGATCATATCGCCGCGATTGCGCAAGCCGTCAAAAATATTCCGCCGCGGCTGGTGCCGAAGAAGAACCCGTTGCTGCGCCTTTCTGGTCTCGAACCCTTCACGCTGACGAAAGACATCCCGTTCGTGAATATCGGCGAGCGTACCAACGTCACCGGCTCGGCGAAATTCAGAAAGCTTATTCAGGCGAATGACGCAGCAGGTGCGGTTGAGGTTGCGCTGAGCCAAGTGGAGGCCGGTGCGCAGGTCATCGACATTAATATGGATGAAGGCCTACTTGACAGCAAAACAGAGATGGTGAACTTCCTGCACCTCATCGCGTCAGAACCGGACATCGCGCGCGTACCGTTCATGATCGACAGTTCGAAATGGGACATTATCGAAGCGGGTCTGAAATGCGTGCAGGGAAAATGCATCATCAATTCCATTTCAATGAAAGAAGGCGAAGACGCTTTTATTGCGCATGCAAAACTGGCGCGGCGCTACGGCGCGGCTGTTGTCGTGATGGCGTTTGATGAAAAAGGGCAGGCAGATACGGCGCAACGTAAAATCGCAATCTGTACGCGGGCCTATAAGGTATTGACAGAAAAGGTCAATTTTCCGCCCGAAGATATTATTTTTGACCCGAACATCTTTGCGGTCGCGACCGGCATGGAAGAGCACGCAACTTATGCGCTCGACTTCATCGAAGCCACGCGCGTCATTCGTCAAACGCTGCCGCATGTTCATATCTCGGGCGGCGTCTCGAATTTATCTTTCTCGTTTCGCGGTAACGAGCCTGTGCGCGAAGCGATGCATGCCGTGTTTCTCTACCATTGTATTCAGGCCGGCATGGACATGGGCATCGTCAATGCGGGTCAGGTGGCGGTTTATGACGCGATCAATCCTGAACTGCGCGATCTTGTCGAGGACGTCATCCTCAATCGCCGCAGCGATGCGACGGAGCGGTTGCTGGAAGCGGCATCGCGCTTTGCAGGCAAAGGCGCCGAACGCGCTGCACCGGATCTGACATGGCGCGAGCAGGGTGTCGAGGCGCGCCTTCAGCATGCGCTCGTGAACGGCATTACCGAATATGTCATTCAGGATACGGAAGAAGCGCGGCAGAAATTTGCACGCCCGCTCCATGTCATTGAAGGCCCGCTGATGGACGGCATGAATATTGTCGGCGATCTCTTCGGTGCGGGCAAAATGTTTTTGCCGCAGGTCGTGAAATCGGCGCGCGTGATGAAACAGTCCGTCGCCTATCTTGAACCTTATCTTGAAAAAGAAAAGGATGAGATGGGGCTTAAAGATCGCCCTGCAGCCGGTAAAATCCTTCTCGCGACAGTGAAGGGCGATGTGCACGATATCGGCAAGAACATTGTCGGCGTTGTTCTTCAATGCAACAACTATAACGTCATCGACCTCGGTGTGATGGTATCGGCGCAGAAAATTCTCGATACGGCGATTAGTGAAAATGTCGATATCATCGGCCTGTCGGGTCTTATTACGCCGTCGCTCGATGAGATGTGCCAGGTGGCGGCTGAAATGGAGCGGCGCGGTTTCAATAAACCACTACTGATCGGCGGCGCGACAACGTCGCGTGTGCACACGGCCGTGAAGATCCATCCGAACTATTCAAGCGGGCAGGCGGTTTATGTCACCGATGCTTCGCGTGCCGTCGGTATCGCGAGTAACCTGCTGTCGAACGATAATTGCGCGCCGTTCATTCAGGATGTGCGCGATGATTATAAAAAAATCGCCGAGCAGCATGAACGCAGCCAGCAGGCAAAACGCCGCCTCACACTGAAAGACGCTCGCGCTAACGCGCCAGATTATGATTTTTCAGGCGATGCGGCGCCCGTTCGCCCAAGTTTTATCGGTACGCGTAATTTTGCGCCGTCGCTTGAAACCCTTTTGCCATATATCGACTGGACGCCGTTCTTCTTCACATGGGAGTTGAAAGGCACTTATCCATCCATTCTTGAAGATGCGCGTGTCGGCAAGGCGGCGCGACAGCTCTTCAGCGATGCGCAGGAGATGCTGCAAAAGATCATTAAGCAAAAATGGGTGCGCGCTTCCGCTGCCGTTGGCTTCTGGCCCGCCAACCGTGATGGCGACGACATTGTCATTTATGAAGATGAAGCATGTACCAAAGAACGCACACGTCTTCACACCTTGCGCCAGCAGATGCCGCGTGAGAGCGATCGCCATAATTTTGCGCTATCGGATTTCATCGCGCCGAAAGGCACGCAGGACTGGATCGGCGGTTTTGCCGTCACGGCGGGTCTTGGCGAAGAAGATCTGGTGAAAAAATTCCAGCGCGACAATGACGATTACAATGCCATTCTCGCCAAAGCCCTGTGCGACAGGCTTGCCGAAGCATTGGCCGAATATATGCATGAGCGTGTGCGCAAGGAATTGTGGGCTTATGCGCCGCAAGAAAATTATATGCCGCAGCAATTGATCAAGGAAGAGTATCAGGGCATCCGCCCGGCGCCGGGCTATCCCGCACAGCCGGACCATACGGAAAAGGCCACGCTTTTCGAATTGCTCGATGCCGAGAAACAGGCGGGCATTAAACTGACTGAAAATTTTGCGATGTGGCCCGGCGCGGCCGTGTCGGGCGTTTATTTCGCGCATCCAGAGGCCGAATATTTTGGCGTCGGGAAAATCGATGCGGATCAGATTGAAGATTATGCCGCGCGTAAGGGATGGAGCGTAAAGGAAGCAGAGCGCTGGCTCAGCCCCATTTTAAGTTACACGCCAAAAACAGAACAGGCGGCAAAGCCAAAGCTTGCCGCCTGCTGCAGTCCAAACAAATAAGAAACTTACTTCTTTGTGCCTTCGGCCGGTGTTTCGGTTGTTGTCGTTGTGCTGTTGCCAGCTGGCGTTTCAACCGTGGTCGAATTCACTTCGGTTTTCGTCATGCCCGGGAAGCTGCCGTTGTAATAAAGGATCGCGAGGATCACGACAACGACCAGAAGGCCGCCGACGATGAAGCCAAGAAATGAATTTCCGCCGTTATTGTTCACATTGTCAGCCATTACAAACCCCTTTCAAATGGTTGATGAGACTAGCTGATGTGCCGTCTGAAAGGCGGAGTCAAGCACTTTGATATTTTTATTTGGAAGGTGCTGCTGGTGCTGAGGGCGTTTGGACGGATATCGATGTTTTACTTGTCGTTCCGCTGCCTGGCATATTGCCGCTAAAATAGAAAATCCCCAGAATGACAAGCAATACGACAAGCCCGCCGACGATGAAGCCCATTGCCGAGCCGCCTTCACTGTTATTGATATTCGTTGCCATGATTTTATCCTTTCCATATGAGAGTGTGGCTACATAACCCATAGTATCTCCTAAAGTTCCTTGTTAGATTGTTGGCTTGTCTTTCGATGCCAAAAGCTTAAATTCCCTTTTTAATCCCCGACACAGAAGAACATCATGAACAAACCTTTCCAGCCCGCAAATTATAAAAAACTTGAGATTACGACTGGGCCGCTGACGGGATCACGTAAAATTATGGTTTCGGCGCCGGGTACAGAACATATTCAGGTGCCGGTGCGTGAGATCACACTGACAGATAAAAACTTGGCCAGTGTGCATGTTTACGATACGTCCGGCCCTTATACGGCTGATGATGCGGTGATCGATGTAGCGAAAGGTCTCGCCCGCCCACGCGTGGAGTGGGTGAAAGAGCGCGGCGGCGTTGAAACTTATGACGGCCGCGCCGTGAAGCCGGAAGACAACGGCTTTGTCAACGAGACATCCGCCGCACAAGTTTTCCCGAATGTGCATCAGCCGTTGCGCGGTGTCGGTATGAAGCCGATCACGCAGCTCGAATTCGCGCGCGCCGGCATTATCACGAAGGAAATGATCTACATCGCGCACCGCGAAAATGTCGGCCGCACCAAAATGCTCGATGAAGCCAATGCACGTATCAAACAAGGCGAAAGTTTCGGCGCTGCCATTCCTCCGTTCATTACATCGGAATTCGTGCGCGATGAAGTGGCGCGCGGCCGCGCCATCATTCCGTCAAATATCAATCATGGCGAGCTGGAACCGATGATCATCGGCCGCAACTTCCTCGTCAAAATCAACGCGAATATCGGCAACTCAGCTGTCACCTCGTCTGTCGAAGAAGAAGTCGAAAAGATGGTCTGGGCCATCCGCTGGGGCGCGGACACGGTGATGGATCTTTCCACCGGCCGTAACATCCACACCACGCGCGAATGGATTTTGCGCAACTCGCCGGTGCCGATCGGCACGGTGCCGATTTATCAGGCGCTCGAAAAAGTGAAAGGCGATGCCGCGAAGCTCGATTGGGAAGTCTTTAAAGATACACTGATCGAGCAGGCCGAGCAGGGCGTCGATTATTTCACCATTCATGCGGGTGTGCGCCTCGCCTATGTGCCGATGACGGCAAAACGCGTCACGGGCATTGTCTCGCGCGGTGGCTCGATCATGGCGCACTGGTGCCTCACTTATCATAAAGAGAGTTTCCTCTATGAGCGCTTCGGCGATATCTGCGACATCATGCGCAAATACGATGTGAGTTTTTCGCTGGGCGACGGCTTGCGTCCCGGTTCGATTGCCGACGCGAACGATGAAGCGCAATTCGCGGAGCTGGAAACGCTGGGCGAACTCACCAAAGTTGCTTGGGATAAAGGCTGTCAGGTGATGATCGAAGGCCCCGGCCATGTGCCGATGCACCTGATCAAGGAAAATATGGACAAGCAGCTTGCCGTGTGCGGCGAAGCGCCGTTCTACACGCTCGGCCCGCTCACTACCGATATCGCACCGGGTTATGATCACATCACCTCCGGCATCGGCGCCGCCATGATCGGCTGGTTCGGCTGCGCTATGCTCTGCTACGTCACGCCAAAAGAACATCTCGGCCTCCCGAACCGCGACGATGTGAAAGAGGGCGTCATCACCTACAAGATCGCGGCGCACGCGGCCGATCTCGCCAAGGGTCACCCCGCCGCCAAACTGCGCGACGATGCGCTTTCAAAGGCGCGTTTCGAATTCCGCTGGGAAGACCAGTTCAATTTATCATTGGATCCGGATACCGCGCGTTCGTATCACGACGAAACGCTCCCCAAAGACGCGCACAAAACCGCGCATTTCTGCTCGATGTGCGGCCCAAAGTTCTGCTCGATGAAAATCAGCCACGACATCCGCGACCGCGCCGCGAAGGAAGAAGGCCTGAAAGCGAAAGCCGACGAGTTCAATGATAAAGGCGGGAAGATTTACATCGACGCGGCGGAGTGAGGCGTGAAGCGCCTTATCTCACCGTTAGCCATGTTCTTTTCTTGTCTTATTGCCGCCCCGTCGCACGCTGCCGACTGCAAAAAGAAATTCGACGCGAAAGCGGCGCAAAATTTCGCGACCTGCACGAAAAGGGCGGTGCAAGATCCTGCCAATAATGGGCTGGACACCGAACGCCTGACGCTAAAAATCCTCCACCAAGCCTGCGCCCGCGAAACGAAGGCACAGGCGAAACACATTACCGCCCAGCACCGCTGCTTCGTGCCGGATAAGTCTTTTAACAGGCAAGACGCTTTTGAGCATATCAAGTTCGCACTGATGGGGACAATTGACAATATGCGGTTCGACAAGAGGGAATAATGCGTTGTAAGATTAAAAGCGGCGGAAGATTTATATCGGCGCGGCGCTGTAACAGTAAAATGAACACAAAATTTTCAGTTTTTGGTGCAGTTATTCTTGCATTTTTTAATTTTAGTCTTGAGACAACCATTTCTAAAGAAATTTGCCAAGATAGCTTTGTTTTCGGCCAAGAAAATGCAAAATTTGCTGCTTGTCAGGTAGATCAGCTGAAACAAGTTGATATCCATCGTGTTTCGGCAGAAAAGATAGCGAAGAAAATTGTTTATGACTTATGTAAGCTGGAAGCAGAAGCGGTAGCAGAATTGGCAGCCCGTCAGCAGACTTGTGATGGCCGCCCTCGGAGAAATAAAGAAGTCATGCTGCAAAGTTTTGTTACGACCTTAAAGACTGAAATAGAGATCGCCCAATGATGACAAGAAAAGACCTCACCCCCCAGCAAATCCGCGACTTCATCAACCGTGTGAAATTGCAGGCACCGGAAATGATCGCCGAGGGTATCAATGAAGAAGAACTGACGACGCGGATATATGCGCTGGAAGATGCGCTGAACGGCGACAAGCCGAAAGCTGACATCGCAAAACGTCTTGATGAACTGGAAGGCACGCTCACGGCGGCATCATCGGGCCTCAGCTCCGCAGGCGTGCTGAATTTTCTGAACGGGCGTGCCGCCGGTCTGAACACCAAAGGCTGCGTCGATCCATTGACGCAAACAGGTCAGAACAAAAAACAGAGCCCTTATCATCCCGGCAAGATATCACGCCCGAGCGGGGCGGGGATAAGCGGCGTAAGGTTGTAATACTGGGGCGACAGGCCAGAATTTCATGGAAAAAATCAGCGTTCTTCGCTAGTTTGGCGTCATGCAAGTCACCATCATCGGCGCCGGTGTGGCCGGCCTCACCACGGCTTTGGAGCTGGCCAGGCGCGGCATTGTTGTCGACGTGCTGGAGCGCGGCACGCGGCTTGGCATGTTCGCCTGCTCCGTGCAGGCGGGCGGTATGATCGCGCCGTGGTGCGAACTTGAAATCGCCGGCGAGAATATCGCAAGGCTCGGTGAAATATCGCTGCCGTGGTGGCGCGAGAATTTTCCCGGGCTTGTTCAGAAGGGCAGTCTTGTCGTCGCGCCCGCGCGCGATGAAAAAGAGCTGGCGCGTTTTGCCTTGCGCACACGCAATTTCACCTGGATTGCGCGAAGCGATATCGAATCTCTCGAGCCCGATCTCAGTCCCCATTTCAGCAAGGCGCTTTATTTTGCTAATGAAGCGCATCTGGATCCGCGCGCGGTGCTGGCGGCGCTTGCCGACAAACTGAAAGAGATGGGTGTCTCGCTGCGTTTTGGCATCAACGGGCAGAATGTCGCCGTGAAAGAGGGCTGGATCGTCGATTGCCGCGGCCTTGCGGCGCGCGACATGTTGCCAGAGCTTCGCGGTGTGCGCGGTGAAACGGTGACGGTGAAAGCGCGCGATATCAACTTCACGCGGCCGGTGCGTTTCCTGCATCCGCGTTTTCCGCTCTATGTCGTGCCGCGGGGCGACAACACATATATGCTGGGTGCTACGGTTCTTGAATCTGAATCGCGCGCACGTATTGCGGTGCGTTCGGCGGTTGAACTTTTGAACGCCGCCTATGCGCTTCACCCCGCTTTTGCCGAGGCAGAAATTATCGAAATGGGGGCGGATCTGCGCCCGGCTTTTCCGGACAATGAGCCGCGCATCACGCAGCAGGGCCAGCGGCTTTTTATCAACGGTCTTTACCGCCATGGTTTTTTAACCGCGCCTGCCTTGGCACAGAAAGCTGCAGATATTATTACAGGCCGCACGGGAGTTTCGAATGCAGATTTGTCTCAACGGGAAATGGCGTGACGTCGGCTCGGAAAGCCTTGATCAGGCGCTTTCCGAACTTGGCTATCAGGGCGCAACTATCGCCACTGCGCTGAACGGCACATTCGTGCCGCAAGACGCACGGGGCATGACAAAAATCAAAGAAGGTGACAGGATAGAGATCGTCGCGCCCATGCAAGGCGGCTAAGTCAGCGACCGGATAAAAACAGGATTTTACAAAAATGAAACTTTACGAAATTGAGATTGCTTCACGCCTGCTGCTTGGCACGGCGCAATATCCGTCGCCTGCCATTCTCTCTGAATCCGTCAAGGCGTCCGCTGCCGAAATCGTCACCGTGTCGCTCCGCCGCGAAGCCGCAGATCATCTTGCAGGGCAGGCCTTCTGGTCGCTGATCCGCGAACTGGGCGTGCGTGTGTTGCCGAACACGGCGGGCTGCTATTCGGTGAAAGAAGCCGTCACGACGGCGCAAATGGCGCGCGAGGTTTTCAACACGCGCTGGATCAAGCTGGAAGTCATCGCCGATGCGGAATCTCTCGCGCCGAACGTCATTCACACAATCGAAGCTGCCAAGGAACTGATCGCGCAAGGCTTCGAAGTTTTTCCCTACACCACGGAAGATCTCGGCATTGCCGAAAAACTTCTCGAAACCGGATGTCGTGTACTGATGCCGTGGGGATCGCCGATCGGCTCGGCGCGCGGGCTTAACAATCTTTACGGGCTTAAGATGCTGCGCGCGCATTTTCCCGATGTGCCGATGATCGTCGACGCTGGCATCGGCGTGCCGTCGCATGCGGCGCAGGCGATGGAGCTTGGCCTCGATGCCGTTCTGCTCAACACCGCTGTCGCGAAAGCCGGCAACCCTGTGCATATGGCGCGCGCTTTCGCCATTGCCGTTGCAGCTGGCCGTCTTGCCTATCAGTCCGGCTTTCTCGAACCACGGGATATGGCCGCACCCTCAACACCCGTGATGGGGCGGGCAACTTTGGCTTAAAGCAGCTCTCGTCAAGTAAGGCTGCAAGTCTTATATGAAAGTCATGCTCGATCCGTTTTATCCCATTGTCGACTCTGCAGGCTGGGTCCGCCGCGTTTTGGATCATGGTGCGAAGCTTGTGCAGCTGCGCATCAAAAACGAGAGCGATGAAAAACTGCGCGAGCAAATTCGACTTGCGAAAAATCTATGTGAAGCTGCAGGCGCACAGCTCGTCGTAAATGATTATTGGAAAATCGCTCTGGAAGAGGGTTGCGATTTTGTGCATCTCGGTCAGGAAGATTTTGATGATGCTGATATCGCAGCATTAAAAAAAGCCGGTATCCGCATCGGTATCAGCACGCACGCCCGTGAAGAGCTTGCGCGTGCGCTAAGCCATGCACCGGATTACATTGCACTAGGCCCTATCTATCCGACGCTTCTGAAGCAGATGGAATGGGCGCCGCAGGGCCTTGATCGCATTACGGAATGGAAAAAGGAAATCAGCGCGCTTCCGCTCGTCGCCATCGGCGGCATCACGCTTGAACGCGCATCACTATGCCTTCAGGCGGGCGCGGACAGCGTTGCGGTCGTGACGGATATCGTGCGTGCAGATAATCCGGGGCAGCGTATCCATAAATGGCTTGAAACCACGCGTGAGGCTGCATGACACGTTACATGCGGCAGATGCAGCTTCCTGAAATCGGTGTCGATGGTCAGACCCGCCTTGCGGAAGCTTGCGTACTTGTTATCGGTGCAGGGGGCCTGGGCTGCCCGGTTCTTTCAACGCTTGTAGGCGCTGGCGTCGGTAAAATTATGATTGTCGATCATGACAAGATCGAGGAAAGCAACCTTCATCGTCAGCCGCTTTATCGTATGAACGATATCGGCAGATACAAAGCAGAAGCGGCGCGTGAAGCTCTGTTGAGCTATAATCCGGACATCAGCATCGAAGCACATGTCGAAAAACTCGGCCCTGAAAATGTCACGCGCTTTATTGAGAAGGCTAATCTTGTCGTTGACGCCGCCGATAATTTTGCCGTGACATACACGCTGAGCGATGCATGTGCGGTTGTACGAAAACCGCTCGTCAGCGCTTCCGTGCTTGGCTTTTCCGGCTATGCGGGTCTTTTTTGCGGCGCAGGTCCAAGCTATCGTGCTGTTTTTCCCGATATGCCGGAGCAGGCCACGAATTGCGCCGAAGCGGGCGTTCTCGGTTCTGCCGTGGCCCTTATCGGTGCCTTGCAAGCACATCTTGTTTTGCACGCCTTGTTGCAACTGAATGACGTGCAGCCGAAACTCATCACTTTCGATGGCAAAACGATCGATTTTGGCGGGTTTGATTTTTCTGCAGCCCAGGAGCCGCTCAAAAAATTCCCGTTTATCGCACCAGCGGATATCCGTGCCGACGATATCGTTGTCGATCTGCGCGGGCTTCAGGAAGCGCCCGTGTCGCCGGTCAAAACAGCGCTGCGCATTTTGCCTGAAAATATTGAGAGTGCAGCAGACCAGTTTCAGGCCGCGCCGCGCACGGTTTTATGCTGCCGCAGCGGACTTCGCTCGGCGCATGCCGCACAAAAGCTCGATGCACTCGGCATTAAAAACCTTGTCCTTGTTGCTTTCGGCGATGCGCTGCCATGGTTTCACCACGATAGTGTGTGAATAAGATTGCGCGCTTCCGCAAAATCATTTTATCTGGAAGCTGCATCAACACAGAGTTTTCCTTGAAGCCTTTCACTGGCATTCTTTACAGGCTTGCCGCTGTTTTTGTTTTCGCCCTCATGGCGCTTTTGATCAAAATGGTCAGCGCCGATTACCCGATTGGCGAAATCGTTTTTGCGCGCTCTTTCTTCGCCATCCTGCCCATTTTCGTTATGCTTGCCGCACGCGGTGGATTTTCCGAAGGCTTGAAAGCCAAACAACCGTTGCTGGTTCTTGCGCGTGTCATAACCGGCGTATCGGGCATGTTCTGTAATTTTTCTGCGCTGGCTTACCTCTCTTTATCTGATGCGACAGCGATCGGCTTCGCCGCGCCACTATTTACGGTTGCCTTCGCGGCCTTGATGCTGAAAGAAGATGTGCGGCTTTACCGCTGGTCGGCCGTCATCATCGGTCTTGGCGGCGTGGTGCTGATGCTGAGCCCGCATTTGCAAATCTCAGCCGATGCCAGTGAAC
>JAZKID010000055.1:44528-53247 GCA_040385045.1 Pseudomonadota bacterium
CTGTTTGGCGTCCTGTTTGCAATTTCCGGCGCCGTGTTTACCGCGCTTGCGATGGTTTCGATCCGCAAAATGTCGGCGAGCGAAAAAACGTCCGCCAGCGTCTTTTATTTTTCGGCAGGCTCGGCGCTGGCGGGTGCATGTACGGTGCTGTTGGGTTGGAAAATGCCGACTTTTATCGACAGCATCATCCTGCTTTGTATCGGCTTGTGCGGCGGTGTCGCGCAAATTTTCCTCACGCAAAGCTATCGTTATGCCGAAGCCTCGCTGGTGGCGCCGTTCGATTATCTGGCGCTGCTGTGGGCGATCGCGTTTGGCTGGCTGTTCTTCTCGGATCTGCCGACCTGGCAAATGTTGTGCGGCGCGGCTATCGTCATCGCTGCCGGAATTTTCGTTATCCTGCGCGAGCATTATCTGTTTATGATCCGGCGCGAGGAAATCAGGGTTGCTGAATTGTAGGTGATGGCAAAATGATCGCGCTGACGATTGCAGGTTCAGACAGTTCGGGCGGCGCTGGCATTCAGGCCGATCTCAAAACGTTTTCCGCGCTCGGCGTTTATGGCGCCAGCGCGATTACGGCGCTGACGGCGCAGAACACGCTTGGCGTGACAGCCGTCCATAAAGCCCCGCCAGATATCATTGCGGCGCAGATTGCAGCTGTCATGAGCGATCTCGACGTCAAGGCGATCAAGACCGGCATGCTCGCGGACAGCCGGATTATTCATACCGTTCTTGAGGCACTCAAATCGCATGAAAACATTCCGCTTGTTGTCGATCCGGTGATGGTGTCGCAATCGGGTCATGATCTTCTGGAAGATGATGCCGTCATCGCTATCCGTGATACGTTGATGCGGCGCGCGACATTGATCACGCCCAATCTGCCGGAAGCGGCAAAACTGCTGGGTGCTCCGCTTGCTCAAACCGAAGATGAGATGCTTTTGCAGGCGCAAAAATTATCGAGGCTTGGCGCAAAGGCCGTTCTTCTGAAAGGCGGCCATGCCACAGGCGATGAAAGCATCGATATTTTTGTGCAGGGTGAAAACATCATGCTTTTGAAAGCGCCGCGCCTGCCGACACGCAACACCCACGGCACCGGCTGTTCCTTAAGCGCCGCTATCACGGCTTATCTTGCCGGAGGCGAAGCGCTGCAAAGCGCGGTCCAGCAAGCTAAAACATGGCTCACGGAAGCGCTGCGCCATGCCGATGAGATCAGCATCGGCCAAGGTGCCGGGCCTGTGCATCACTTTCATGAATTGTGGAAAAAGACCTAGTCGATCCAGGCGAGAATTTTCTGTTCCTGCGCGCCAAGCCCGTCGATCGACAGTTTGACGCGGTCGCCTTTTTTCAGATAAACCTGCGGCTCCATCTCGTGACCGCTGCCTTGTGGCGATCCCGTGGTGATGACATCGCCGGGCTCCAGCGCCATATAGCGCGACACGTAAGAAATAATTTCCGGAATTGTGTAAAGCATCGACGACGTGCTGCCTTTTTGCAGGCGCTTGCCGTTGAGTTCCACCCACATTTCAAGATTGTGCGGGTTCGGAATTTCATCGACCGTCACAAGCCACGGCCCGAGCGGGCCGAATGTCGGCGCGCTTTTCGCTTTGATGAACTGACCGGAACCTTCTTCGAGTTCCTTGCGCCCGGTAATGTCGTTGCAGATGCAATAACCGGCAATATAGTCGAGCGCCTGATCCTGCCGGATATGCGAACCGCGCCGCCCAATAACAATCGCAAGCTCGACTTCCCAGTCTGGCTGGTCTTCGCCTTTCGGCAGCATGATCGGATCTTGCGCGCCGACAACGCAGGACGGCGCTTTGTTAAACAGGATGAGGGCGGGGCGCGGCTTGCTGCCGTCCGTATTTTCAGGGTCCGTTTTTTCACCGGCAATGTAATTGCCGTGCACGCCGATAAAATTGCGGACATCGCCGACGCACGCGCCAAGGCGGACATTGTCTTCAATTCTCGGCAGCATGTCGACTTCAAGCTTGCTCAGCATGTCCAGCGTGTCGGCGGAAAGTGACATGCCGGAAAAATCGCCGATCAGATGCGACAGGTCGCGGATGTTTTTTTCATCATCGATCAGGCCGGGTTTTTCGCCGCCGTAGGGTCCGTAACGAACGAGTTTCAAAACGCTCTCCGTTGTATCGTTTAGCTAAAAAGCGCGATTTTTTCTTCGAAACTGTAGGCGGTAAAGTTCACCCGTATCGGAAGATCGAAGCCCGGTGTTTCTTCCTGCAGCGCATCCATCAGCAAACCATCGTCTTCCGACGACCACTCGTTTGCGAGGGCTTCGTGCAGCCCATGCGGCGAAAGGAACGAAGAAAGCTGAATTGGTTCGGCTGTATGCGAAACAATATTATCTGCCTGAGGCTGTGTGAATTCGGCTTCTTCGACAAACAGCTCTTTTTCGATATCTTCGATAGAATACGTTTCAATTGCAATCAGGTCAGCGGGTGTTGTGGCTTCGATGCTTACCGCACCGATCAGACCGGCGATCAGGTCGGTCTGTTTTTCAAGCGCCTGCAATGTGCTGACCACATTCGTAATGCGCTTGATATTGAGATCCTGCAACGAGCAGCCGAGCGAAATATCGGAGGCGCTGCGGTCCAGGCGGTTGCAGAAATCCGTATCCTTGCCGAGCTCGCGCATCGCCCATGATGTTTCCTGCATGTCTTCGGTGGCGGCGAGAATTTGCTGTGTCGCGAGCTGAACGGAATCCGTCAGTTTTTCGAAGATCGTACCGCGGCGCTGTTTCGGTTCCGTTTCGTGATGCAGAATTTCAAGATCTTTTCTCAGATCCGCGAAAGCGGCGCCCATTTCGCTGACAAGTTTTTGAACGAGCTTGTCGGGCGCCGTGATGCTTTGTGAAAAAGACGCTTCCAGTTTTCGCACCGCTTCAAGCACGGACATCGTGTCGCTGCTACGGTTGCGCTGTGCATATTCGGAAAGAAACCAGCGGCCGCGTTCCGTTTCCATTACGGCGGCTTCGATCAATTCGTAATCGTCATTTTTAAGGGCAGGCAAAGAAGACATGTGATTCGTCCGGAAAAAGCGGCAAATCCACCTTCACCTGTAAATCTTAACAAAAAGTAAGACAGGTAACGAAAGCGTTTATCCCCACAGGGCAGATGAGGCTGGAAAAGCCCTATCATGCTGGAACATAATGGGATTTTCGCGGTCTTTTTCCAAAAGAAGAGGCGGGTCGAGATCGACGAAATCAACGTCCTGCGCGAGCAAAAGGGCAGGTGCGATCGCAAGCGAGGTCGCGACCATCGAGCCGACGAAAATCTTGAAGCCTTGTCTGCGCGCTTCTTGCTTCAAGAGCAGCGCTTCCGTCAGCCCGCCTGCTTTGTCGAGCTTGATGTTGACGACATCATAGCGGCCTTTTAGCGCAACGAGGGTGTGCCTGTCGTGCAAGCTTTCATCCGCGCAAACGGGAATGGGCCGCGGCAAAGATCCAAGCATATCGTCGTGCGCGGCGGGAAAAGGCTGCTCGATCATCACGACAGAATTTGTCGCAAGACAGGCATCAAGATTTTTTTCGTAAATGTCCGGCCGCCATGCTTCGTTGGCGTCGGCGATGAGTTTTGCGCGTGGTGCGGCTTCGTGCACGGCCTTGATGCGTTCATCATCGCCGTCGCCGCCAAGTTTGATTTTCAGCATCGGCCAGTCGGCGAGACGTTTTGTGTGCTCAAACATCACCTCCGGCGCACCAAGTGAAATCGTTTGCACGGAAGCGACAGGCTTTGGTTCAGAAAGTCCGGCGATCTGCCATGCAGGTCTGCCGGATTTTTTGGCTTCATAATCCCACAGCGCGCAATCGATACCGTTGCGGGCAGCGCCTGCGGGAAGCGTGTTCTGCAATTCGGCACGCGTCATGCCTTTTGAAATCGCATCGCTGAGTTTCAGAATATCCGCAACCACGCCTTCCGGCGTTTCGCCGTAATGGCGGTAGGGCACGCATTCACCCTGGCCATGAATTTCCCCGTCATCGAGGGTGACGCGCACGACCACCTGAACGGTCCGCCGTTCGCGCGAGATCACAAAAGCCCCCCGGATCGGGAATTCTTCGATAAAAGCGTTGATTTTCAAGGACATCTTACCCTTCCGCTTTGCGAGGCGCGCTTTATGCGCTAGAGCAGGGGCACAGCCTCGAAGAATCCCCTGAATGACAGCTTTTGACCTCGATCTCAACAATGGGCAAGCCACTTTAAAACTGGCGGGCCGTCTGGATATGGATGCGGCCGAAAGCCTCGATAAAGAGCTCGACGCATTGCCCGAACAGCTCGCGGGCAAGAAATCCGTGATCTTCGATTTTTCGAAAGTCGACCGGCTGGAGCCGAATTGCGCCTTTCTTCTTCTCGAATCTGCCAAGAAACTGCGCGAGCAAAAGGTCGATGTAAAATTTGCTGATCTGACGCCGGATCAGGAAACGCTGCTGAAATCGCTTGGCGGCAAAGACCTGCCGCCGCCATCGCCGCCGCCCGAAAAAACATTTTCTCTTGTCGGCGGTGCACGCAAGGTCGGCGAGACGGCGATCGACATCTGGCATGACGCGCTCGAAATCATCAGTTTTTTCGGCGATGTCGCGATCAGCTTTGCACACATTTTCCGCAGCCCCGAAAAAATCCGCGTGTTGTCGACAGTCACGCAGATCGACCGCGCCGGTCTCAATGCCGTGCCGATCATCTGTCTGATGTCGTTTCTGATCGGCGGCATCATCGCGCAGCAGGGTGCGTTCCAGCTCAGAAAATTCGGCGCGGATCTTTATGTCGTCAATATGGTGGGCATTCTTGTTTTGCGCGAGCTTGGCGTTTTGCTGGCCGCGATCATGTTCGCCGGTCGCTCCGGTTCGGCTTACACGGCTGAAATCGGCTCGATGAAAATGCGCGAGGAGATCGACGCCATGCGCGTGATCGGCCTCGACCCTGTCGAAGTGCTGGCCGTGCCACGCCTTGTAGCGCTGGTCATTGCGCTGCCGCTCGTCACGATCCTCAGCAACCTGTCCGCGCTCGCGGGCGGCATGCTGGTGTGCTGGGCTTATGTCGGCATTCCGCCCGATGTGTTCATCACCTATATCGAAACGACGAAAGACATCACCTCGCATATGTTCATCGGCCTCGTAAAAGCGCCGTTTATGGCCATCATCATCGGCGTGATCGCGTGTGTCGAAGGTCTGCGCGTCGGCGGGTCGACGGAATCGCTTGGCCGCCAGACGACGACATCCGTCGTCAAATCTATTTTCATGGTGATTGTCATCGACGGTATTTTCGCCACTATTTTCACGGCATTAGATCTCTGATGGTTACGCGTGCAAAATCCAAAGAGCCGATAATCAAGGTGCGTGGCCTTACGGCGGGCTTCGGCGACAAGATTATTCTGAAAGATCTCGATCTGGATGTGATGCCCGGCGAAGTGCTCGGCGTTGTCGGCGCATCGGGCACCGGGAAATCCGTGCTGCTGCGTTCGATTATCGGTCTCGTGCCGCATGCGAAAGGCAAGATCGAAGTGTTCGGCATCGACATGGACGATCCGAAACAGAACATCCGTAACGAGGTCGAGCGCCGCTGGGGCATTCTTTTCCAGCATGGCGCACTGTTTTCCTCGCTGACCGTGAAGGAAAATGTTCAGGTGCCGATGCGCGAATATTTCCCGCATATGGAAGAGGACCTGCTCGACGAGCTGGCGCGCCTCAAAATCTCATTGGCGGGCCTGCCGGACGACGCCTGCGACAAGTTCCCTTCCGAACTGTCGGGCGGCATGATCAAGCGGGCCGGGATCGCCCGGGCGCTGGCCCTCGACCCTGAGATTTTATTCCTTGACGAGCCGACCTCGGGCCTTGACCCCATCTCGGCGGGGGAATTCGACGCCCTGATCCGGAACTTACAGCAAACGCTTGGATTAACTGTCTTTATGGTCACGCACGATCTGGACAGTCTTGCCACAATTTGCGATGCGATAGCGGTGGTCGGCGACAAGCACGTTCTGGTGCGGGGAACGCTGTCCGACATGCTGGCTTTCGATCATCCGTGGGTAAAGGCCTATTTCGGCGGGCCGCGCGCCCGTGGTATCGAAACTCAGCCACGAAAGCAGGATAAAGCAGGGTAATGGAAACGAAGGCCCATAGCCTCAAAGTCGGCATTTTTGTGCTCGCGACCTTTCTGGTCGGCGTGCTTTTTGCCGTGTGGCTGGCGCGGGCCGGTTCAAGCGGCCCGAAAAAAGATTTCTTCGTTGTTTTTGCAGGCTCCGTACAGGGTCTCGACAAGGGCTCTTTCGTACTCTTCAACGGCCTGCGCGTCGGTGAGGTGAAAGACATCGGCATCAATCCCGGCAATAACACCCAGGTACGCGCCCTGATCTCGGTCGACAAACTGACGCCGGTGAAGCGCGATTCCAAGGCGCGGCTGACCTATGCCGGTTTGACCGGGGTTGCCTCGATCGAAGTGGTCGGCGGGGGGCAGAAAACGGAAAACCTGATGCCGGGTGAAGACGGCGTACCGCCGACACTCTATGCGCAGCAGTCTTTCGTGCAGAACCTGATGGAAAGCGGCTCCGAAACGCTGAGCAACATCAACGAGGTCGTCGCCAAGCTGAACAAGCTGATCGACGATAATTCGGATAACATCACGCTTGCGATCGGCGACATGCGCCTCGCGGTCAAGAACATCAAGGACATCAGCGAAGAGGCGCAGGCGAACGGTCTCGTCGACAATATCAACGAGACGGCCAAATCCTTCCGCAAGATGTCGGATACGCTGGATGTCCGCGTCACCAGCATCAGCGGCGATATTTCGCGCTTTACCAACAAGGGCCTGAAAGAACTTGAGGGGCTGATTTCCGACGGCCGCAAAACGCTGTCGTCCATCGATGAAGTCACGCGCGAGTTGAACCGCAACCCGCAAGGCCTTATCTTCGGCCGGCCCGGCGTTCCGACCTATAAGGGCAATTAAGAGAGATGTCAGTGTTTATGCTTCACAAGTCCGTTGCCCGTATCGCTCTCCTGTCCGGCGCGCTTGCGCTGGGTGGCTGTTCTGTCGGCAGTCTCTTCAAGGCGGAAGAATCCAAAACCTACGATCTCGGCGCGCCGACGAATGTCGGAAAAGTTTCGCGCTCGGGCGCGCAGGTCAGCGTACCGGAACCTTCCGCGCTGCGCTGGCTCGATAGTGATCGTCTTGTCGTCAAACCGAACGACGCCGAGATTAATTATTTCGGCGAAGTGCAATGGTCGGACCGTTTGCCGCGCCTCGTGCAGGCGCGCCTGATCGAAACACTCGAGCGGTCGGGCGGCTTCCGCTCCGTCGCGAAACCGGGCTCAGGTATTGATCCGGATTATGAGCTCCTCGCCGATATCCGCCATTTCGAAATTCTCGCCGGCGAGCAGCCGAAAGTACAAATCAGCATCTCCGTGAAAATGGTGCCGACGAAATCCGGCCGCACGATCAAGCAGCGCCTGTTCGAAATCACCGCGCCCGCAGCTGCCACCGATGCGACAAGCGCATCCGTTGCGCTCAATAACGCTTTAGGCGAGGTCCTGAAAGACATCGCCGTCTGGGCGGCGCGGCGTTAACGATTATATTCGTCATTCCCGCGAAAGCGGGAATCTAAAATCAATTTTTAAATCAAGCGTTCAGAAAGATCATTCCAATCGGGATTCAGTTTCTCAATAAGCTCGATCTTCCAATCTCTCTTCCATTTCTTGATTTGTTTTTCACGCAGAATGGCAGCTTCTATCGCTTCGTGAAATTCGCAATAAACAAGAATAGTGCAATTATAGCGCTTGGCAAAACCTTCCAAGATTTTATTTTTATGTTCAAAATTGCGACGAGGCAAAAAAGCGGTTACGCCAGTGTATAAAACCCCCTGACGTCTGTTGGTAACGATATAAACGCAAGGCTGCTTCATGTCTTGCGAATTGAGATCCCCGCTTTCGCGGGGATGACGTTATGAAATATCAAATCAACCGAACTGTCCGGCCGCGTGCGCGAGCAGGGTGTAGACCTTGCCTGTTTCGGAGAGCAGATAGCTTTCCGATGCCGTGCCGTCGCGGTCCGTGCGGCTGACATCGCGCAGCAGATTTTCGAAGTCGACGATGTAACGGTCGACCGAACTGCGGAACTCAGGTTCGCGGTTGTACTTTATCTGCACATCATCGAACGTGCGGCGGCCGCGCGGCGTGTAGAGCGCTTGCGAGAAGATATTCCGCTCGCCGCGACGATAGCGCATCCACAGCTCCGATGCCGCGACAGGATCGATCGCCTGCGCGATTTCGGCTGAAAGCGGCGCCAGCATGTCGGTGGCCGTTGCATTGCCGCGTTCATAACGACGGCCTTCTTCTTCCGAAGCGCGGTTGAGAAGGTCCCTCAACCAGCCGCTGCCGCCATTCGCGCCTGCGGGCGTTGTTGCCGGTGTACTACTGGTCGGCGCTACGCGGCGATCAACCACCGGCTGCGTTTCGTGCGGGCGCGTCAGGCGCGGTTCCGGCGCAACGGACGGACGTGTACCAAGGCGTTGCGGTTCGAGTGGTTTGCGTTGCTCAGGTGTATAATCCGGCGTGCGCGGGCGCAGCGGCGCCGATGTCACAGGTTTCGAGACATCGAGTGTCGAGCGGTGGCGCGTGGCGATATCGGTCAGCTCGCCAAGCGCTTTCATCTGGTCTGTGATCACGCGGCGCAGGGCCGACGTCGTTTCCTGTGTTTCGCGCGGCAGGTCCGTCATGCCA
>JAZKID010000055.1:53293-63406 GCA_040385045.1 Pseudomonadota bacterium
GTTTCGAAGCGGCGTGTCGCTTCGCTCATCGCATCGCCCAGATCCTGCGTCAGTTGCGAGAAGGTCTCGCGCGCAACGCTGGTGGCGCGGTTCGATTCCGTATCCGCGGTCGTGCGCAGCTTGTCGAACTGCTCGTGGATGACGTCGGTCGACATCGTCGCCGCCTGGCTGAGGAAAGTGCCGACCTCGCGCGCCTTCGTTTCGGCCTGCGCCAGCGATTCTTCGATCAGCTTGTTGTAGCCGCGCATCAGCGTGTCGATGCTGTCCGATTTCGAAATGAGGATGTTGGCCAGCGTTTCGATCGCGTCGCTGCGCTCGACCAGCACTTTTTCGATGCGGACATGGCTGTTGTCGATGCCCTTGAGCGTCTCTTCCAGATCGCCCGTCTGAACCGAGAAGCGCTCCGACAGCTTGGTGATGTTTTCGAGCACGCTTGCCGTTGCGTTCTGCAGGTTGGTGACATCGTGCTTCAGCTTGCCGCTGGCCGACTCCGCGCTGGCGTCGAGCTGCGAAACGGCCGTCTGCAGGCCGCTCACATGCGTGCCAAGGCTCGTTGCCGCCGTGATCAGGTTGTCGTTGGTCTGCATCAGCAGCGCGTTGATCGAGTCATTCGTTCTGCTGACATCGCCGATAACATTGCTGAGTTCATGCGCGACCTGGTTCTGCGTTTCACGCATCGCCTGCATCGCCATGTTGGTGCGGTTGACGATGGCATCGCTGAACGTATCGCCGGATTCCTGCAATACTTTGGTGAGGCTATCCCTGTGCTCGCCGATTAGGCTTGTCAGTTCGCTGCCTTTGGCGGCGAAGGTTTGCGTGACCTGCGTATTGGCTTCGGTAATGCCGGCCGTCACGTGGTGTGCATGATCTTCAAGCGCGGCAAGGAAGCTGTTGCCCTTGTCGGTCAGCATATGAGCCAGCTCGCTCGAGCGTTCCGACATCATCGAAGACAGTTCCTGCGCCTTGGCCTGTAATACGTTGGCTGTTTCGAGGCCGCGCTCGGCCAAAAGCTGGCCCACGGCATCGCCGCGCGTCGACAGCGCACGATCGACCGTGTCGATGGTCTTGCTGAGCTGTGTCGAAACGTTTTCGCCTGTCGTTGCAAGCGTTGTCGCCAGCTCTTCGATGCGGCCGCCCTGCAGCAGGTTTTCGATCTGCGCTACGGAGGTATCGAGGCTTGTCGACAGTTTTTCGACACGTGTGCCAAGTTGCACTTCGATCGCCTGCGCGCGGTCGGCGAGCAGGGTGCTGAGCGCATTGCCGCGCTCGTCGAGTGTCGAGGCAATCGTTACCAGCTGACCGCTGATGTTGGACGTGAAATCCTGCGTGCCCGTTGCGAAGACGCAGGAGAGTTCCGCCGTCTTGCTGCCGATGGCGGCGAAAATTTTCGTTTCCGCCGTCTGCAAAGCGCTGTCGAGGCCGGTGAGGCGCTCTTCCAGAATGCGGTTGAGGCTGGACGACTGGCTGAGGAAATTGCTCTCGATGCTGTCGACGCGCTGGTCGAGTGCTTCGGTAAGCGCATTGCTCTGCGACTGCAGGTTCGTCTCGAAATGTGAGAATTTTCCGCTGAGAGCGCCGGTGAGGTTGTCGATATGCGAAGCGACGCGCGTGTCGAGGCCCTGCAGGTTGTTGTCCAGCGTGGTGCTGAAGCTTTGCAGGCGTCCGCCGACCTTCTCGTCGAACTGCGCGAGCTCGTTCGCCATGGTCTGCGACACGTCGGTGCTGCGCGCGGAGAGGGCGATCAGGCGCTCGTCGATTGCATTCTCGATCGCGCGGCCGTGCTCGCTGATATTTTCTGTCAGCGTCTGGCCCTTGATCGTGATCGTATCGTCGATCTGTTTGAGACGTTCGCTGATGACGTCATTGACGCGCACGCCGCTTTGCTCCAGCGCATCGGAAAGCTGGACCGAGGCATTGCCCAGAGCTTCCGTCACTTTCAGGCCCACGCCTGCGAGCTTGCGTTCGGCTTCGCGGCCCGATGTTTCGATCTGGCCGACCAGTTCATTGCCGCCGCCGACGATCAGTGTTTCGATCGCGCCGCGCGTCTGCTGCATCGATGTGATCAGCGCATCGCTCTGCTGCTGCATCGTTGCCGACATGGTGCTGGAAATACCCTGAACCGTATCGAGAAGATGCGTCTTGTTCTGCTCGACCGTCGACATCAGCGTCTGCGCGGTTTCGCTCATCGCCGTTGAAAGCGCGCCGCCCTTGTCGCCGAGATCGCGGATGATGATCGTGCCGATGTTCTGCAATTTTTCGGAAATATTGGATGTCTCGTTGCTGAGCTGGCCGACGAGGTTTTCCGACGTCATGGCCAGCGCCTTGCTGACGAGCGCTGCTTTCGATGTGAAAGTCTCGGTCAGCTCGGTACCGGTTTTCTCGATCGCCTGGTTGACTTCATGGCCCTTGTCGCCGATCGCGTCGGCAATGGTGAGGCCTGTCGTCGACAGCGCGGTGTGAATTTCATCGGCGCGGCGCGTCAGCGTTTCGTTGATGTTGCTGCCGCTCTCGGCAAGCTTGCTGGTGAGAATGGTACTGGTGTCGGTTAGCTTCTGCGTGATCGACTCGCTGGTCGACGCGAGCTTCTCGACGAGATCGCTGCTGCGCTCGATGATATTGGAAATCATCGCATCGCCGGTTGTCGCCAGCGAAGAGGTAATCAGTTCGCCGCGCTCGCCGAGGGAGCGCATGACGCGCGAGCCAGCTTCGGAAACGGAATGGGCGATACGTTCGGATGCCTGATCGAGATCGCGCGCCACGGCTTCATGCGCGCCGGAAATAATCCCGCGGATGCGGTCCGAATTGGTGACGATGGCGTCACGCTGGCCGACCAGTTCTTCGATCAGGGCGCGGATGCGCAGTTCATTGTCATTATAAGAGCGCTCAAGCGCGTTCACTTCGGTCTGTACCAGCGTTTCAAGTTCGCCTGCGCGCGCAACGGCGCGCTCGATGCCGTCGCCCAGTGCTGCAACTTCGCGGCGGATCGCCTGACCGACGTTGACGACGCTTTCCTGAATCAGCGCTTCAGGTTCTGCAAGATAAAGGGCGGTGCGGGCCATGGTCTGCGCGGTGACGCGCATTTCTTTCGCGCGGTAAATAAAATGCGCAAGCACGAAGAACAGAACGGGCGGCACAACCAGCAGCGCGAGGCGGATGAGGAAGGACTGTCCGTCCTGCGGGTTTTCAAAGCCGTTCATCACCTGATCGCTGGTGAAGCCATTCAAAGGGTTTGCAAACCATAAATCGGCCGCGAGCCAGAGCATCGAGAAAAGCGAGGCAAGATAATAAGGCGCGTTCGAAACGCGCACGTTCAGGCTGTTCAACAGTGCAAAGTTACCCTGCCGGTCGTCATTGGCGGCCGTTCTTGGAGAAATGTTGTCGGCCGGAATGGCGCCGGAGCGGGCGGCACGCCCTTCGGAAAGGTCGCTGTTGGTGAGATCGTCGAGGCTGAGCGCTTTTTCAACTGCCGAGACTGCCTCGACCGTACCATCAGAACTTGTTTGCTTGCGCTGTACCATTACTCAATCCCCATTTGCGACAACTTGCTTTTCGTCTTGCTCTTGCAGCTTTCAGAAGACCTCTGCAGACCACACGATGAAATAACGCCGTGACGGACAAGCCGCCCATGAAATCCCATCAGAAATAATAGATGTTCTGCGTGCTCTTGAAAGATAAAAGATCAATTTTTACTCGTTTATAAGTTATTAACCTTAATAACAAAAAAAGCTGATCTTGTCGAGGTGACAAAGACTTAGCGGAAATGCACCCGAAAAATTTCCTAACCCCTTTATTTTATTGATGCTTATTTCGGTCGATCAAATTTGAGTAAAATTACTGTGCGAAGGCCGCGAATGCCTTTCGCCTCCTGGCAACGTCTTCTTAAAGAGCCCGCTTTATACCTGACGGCTGGGATCTGGACTTTACGGGGATAATCATGGCGGCCAGTGCAAAAGCAAAAATCGACTTAAGCGATACCTCGTTGCCGGTGATGGATCTCAATTATCTCCGCGCGCAAACATTCGGCAATCTGGCGCTGGAAGTTGAAATTCTCGAACTGTTCCTGCGCCAGTCGACGCGCCTTTTGCTCGAATTCACCGATGCAACGCCTGAAAAGGACTGGCGCGATTATGCTCGTGCCCTGAAAGCGTCGGCGCAAAATATCGGCGCCTTGCGGGTGTCCGTTCTGGCGGCGGAACTTGAAGACTGCGCGCGCGACAAGGGCCGGCAAGGCGCGAAAAAGCTTCTCGATGCTTTTCACAATGCCGTTTCCTCGCTCAATGATGAAATTCGCACGCATCTGAAAAACTTCGCACCCGCGCACTAGCCATTTTCCGAAAAGCTTATTATATCGCGGGGAGATCACCTTCTCCTCGAAAGCGATATGCCCAAGATCACGTTCATCACGGCGGATGCCGCCACTTATCCTGTCGACGCGGAAAACGGATCGACCGTTATGGAAGCCGCCATCCGAAACCTCGTGCCCGGCATTGAAGCCGAATGCGGCGGCGCCTGCGCCTGCGCGACCTGTCATGTCCATGTCGATGATGCGTGGACAAATGTCGTCGGCAAGCCGGAGGCGATGGAAGAAGACATGCTCGATTTCGCTTACGATGTGCGGCCGGCCTCGCGTCTCTCATGCCAGATCAAGGTGCGTGACGAGCTTGATGGTCTGATTGTGCACGTGCCGGAACGGCAGGGCTAGATGATGCAAGCGGTTTCGACAGATGTGGTGATTATCGGCGCGGGGCCTGTGGGCCTGTTCGCCGTGTTCGAGCTCGGCCTTGTCGATGTGAAAGCAACGGTGATCGATATTCTCGATCGCCCGGGCGGGCAGTGCGCCGAGCTTTATCCCGAAAAACCGATTTACGACATTCCCGCCTGGCCTGTGATCGGCGGGCAGGAACTCGTCGACAGGCTGATGGAGCAGATCAAACCGTTTTCGCCAGTCTTCCATTATAATGAGATGGTCGAGAAACTGGAAAAACTGCCCGACGGCCGTTTCCGCCTGACGACAAATGGCGGACTGATTTTTGAATGCCGTGCGGTGCTCATTGCTGCCGGCGGCGGATCTTTCCAAGCAAAGCGCCCGCCCGTCGACGGCATCGCCGATTATGAAGGCACGAGTGTTTTTTACGCCGTGAAACGCCGCGAGGATTTTCGCGGCCGCAAACTTCTCATCGTCGGCGGCGGCGACAGCGCGCTTGACTGGACGTTAAACCTGCACGACGTTGCGGAGCGCGTCACATTGATGCATCGCCGCAATGTGTTTCGCGCGCATCCGCACAGTGTCGAACAAATGCGTGAACTTGTTGCACACGGAAAAATCGATTTCAAACTTGGCCAGATGACGGGTCTTGAAGGCGCGAACGGCAGGCTTTCCAAAGTGCATGCGAAAAACGATACGGAAAACTTCACACTCGATTGCGATATGATGCTGCCGTTTTTCGGCCTCACTATGAAACTTGGTCCGGTCGGTGAATGGGGCCTCGATGCCGAAAACAATCTCATCAAAGTCGACACTGAAAAATTCCAGAGTTCCGAACCGGGCATTTTCGCGATTGGTGACATCAACACCTATCCCGGCAAACTGAAGCTGATTTTATCGGGGTTTCATGAAGGCGCGCTGGCGGCGCAGGCGATCCGTAAAATCTGCTTTCCTGACGCGCGTTACGTGTTTCAGTATACAACGAGCTCGACCAGTTTGCAGAAGAAGCTGGGCGTGAACTGACTGCTTTTCAGAAGTGATGAAACTCTTTGCGACACTGTTTGTTTTGCTGTCAGCTTAAAAAACTTAAAGGCAGCACATGTTTAAAAATCTCCTTATCCCCGTCGACGTCAACCAGTCCGATATCGCGCTGCAGGCTTTGAGCGCAGCCAAACCTTATGTTAACGGCGCGAAAATCTGCATCATGAATGTGCGCTATATCGTGCCGCAGATGATGGGCGAATATTTGCCGGACGATTTTGACGACAGGGCCGATGAGGAAGCGCGCGGTTTTTTAAAAAAGCTCGCGCGTGAAAGCGGGCTCGATGAATCGCAGGTCAATTATCATGTTGCGCTGGGCACCGTTTATCATGAAATTTTATTGCAGGCCGATAAAATAAAATCCGACCTGATCATCATCGGCTCTCATCACCCGACCATGGCGACCTATCTGATCGGCTCGAACGCGCAGCGTGTCGTGCGCCATGCAAAATGTTCGGTGCTGGTTGTGCGCGTTTAAAAAACTATTCAGTTTCAGGCATGTGCAGCGCGATGATTGCGCCACTGCGTCTTGGCAATTCATGCCAACTGTTTTTGAATTCAAGAACACAAACTGTTGCAGGCGAAAAGCTTGCGACGGACGTATTTGCGGCAGCATAATACATCGCGATGGTATGCATGCCGGGGTTATGCCCGACAATCATCAGGCGCTGCACGTCCTCATCCGCCGAAGCGATCAGCTGCTGTAATGTGTCGAAACTGGCATTGTAGATATCTTCATCGAAGATAACCTGCGCTTCATGTGAAAATGCGTTTTTTAAAAGCGCAAACGTTTCCCTGGTGCGCTTTGCAGGCGAGACAAGAATTTTATCAGGGAAAAAATTTTTGTCTTTCAGAAAAAATCCTGCGTCCGCTGCATCGCCGCGGCCTTTGGCTGTCAGCACGCGGTCGAAATCGGATTGACCGGCCGCGCCGGATTCGGCTTGCGCATGACGGACAAGAAAAAGCTGTCGCATAAAGACGATAACGGCGTGCTTTGGTTAAAACTTCATCAATTGTTTTTTGCGCGCGGCAAAATTTTCTCTTTGCCCTTCTTTCCGGCACACCCTGCCTGCTTTATGAAAAGTTAATTACTATGTAAGTCATTGATATATAATAATTTTATAATTTGGCACGGCGGTTGCATCGTAATATGGCGACAGGCCGTTCAAGGCGTATTTAGGAGAAGTAAAATGGGTATTTTTGGTGCACTTTCGACAGCGGTTTCCGGTTTGCGTGCGCAGTCCTACGCGATCGAAAATATTTCCGGCAACATTGCCAACTCGCAGACGGCGGGTTTCAAACGCGTCGACACCTTCTTCTCCGATCTTGTGCCCGATACCGGCGCGGCCCGCCCGCTGGCGGGTTCGACACTGGCGTTCGGTCGCTCATCATTACAGCTGCAAGGCGACTTGCAGGCCAGCGGCATTAAAACCAATATGGCTATCAACGGCTCGGGCATGTTCATCATCGATCAGCAGGTCAGCTCATCCGACGGCCGTCCGCTTTTCTCCGGCGTCGACATTTATACGCGCCGCGGCGACTTCCAGCTCGACCGTTACGGCTATCTCGTCAACGGCGCAGGCTACTATCTAAAAGGCTTGCCCATCGACCCGACAACAGGTAACCCGACAGGCTCCGTGCCGCAGGTCATTCAGGTCGCGACCGATTTCCAGGCCGCAAGCCCGACGACGCAGATCGATTACCGCGCCAACCTTGCCAAACTTCCGCTGACGGCAAACTATCAGGCCGGTGTGCCGGGCAGTGAACTGCTGCAGCCAGGTAGTTACCCACCGGGCGGCAATCCGCGCACGACAGGTACGGTCGCAACAGCCGCCACGATTACGGCTGCCAACACTTATACCAATATCGATCTCAGCGACGACGCTGGCGACCAGTTATCCTTCGACATCGACCTTGGCGGAACGACGAAGACCATCACGCTGGACCGTACCGGTGTTGGCGCAGGTGCGGGCGGCGATAACATCTACACTATTGCCGAAGCCGTTGCCGAAATTCAGGCTCAGTTGAATGCAGGCCCTGCTCTTGGCGTGACGGTTGGTTCATCGGGCGGCAAGCTTACATTTACTGCTAGCACGCCGGGCGCAACGGCGCTGACAGTCGACAACGTTGCCATTGTCGATGGCGGTACGGCTGGCGGCAACCTGCAGGCGGCAACCGATCTCGGCGTCACTGTTTCAGGCGGCCAGAATAACACCGGCAGCAACGCCGGTAACGGCATCGTTTATGCGACCGACGCGTCAGACTTCGTATCGCAATCGGTCGAAGGCGGCGGTATTTCAGTGTTTGACAGCCTTGGCTCAACCGTCAACGTCCAGTTCCGCTGGGCGAAAATCGACAGCACGCCGGGCGCAGAAAAATGGAACCTGTTTTATCTCGAAAACAGCGCGGCAACCGGATCGGAAGTCGCATGGCGCAACGTCGGTGTCGACTACAATTTTGACGCAACGGGTCGTCTCAGCCCTGCGGTTCTGAACGTCACACTTTCGAACATGACCATCAACGGCAGCAACATCGGCGACATCACGCTTCAGCATGGCGACAACGGCCTCACCCAGTTCCAGGATCCGAACGGAACGGCACAGCTGACAACGCTGGACCAGAACGGTTATCCGGCAGGCCAGCTTGCCTCGATCGCGGTCGAAGACGGCGGCGCGCTGATCGGTACCTATAGCAACGGCCGCAGTCAGAAACTGGCGCAGGTTGTTCTGGCCGATTTCAAAGGTCTCGACTTCCTGCAGCGTCTCGATGGCGGCGCCTATGCCGTCACGCAATCGTCCGGCGCGCCCATTCTCGGTGCGACAGGTTCGGTCGTCGGCGCGTCTGTCGAAGCTTCGAACACCGACATTGCCGACGAGTTCACGAAACTCATCGTCACGCAGCAGGCTTACACCGCGAACACGCGCATCGTTTCGACCAGCAACGACATGCTGCAAGAAGCGCTGAACATGATCCGCTAGACATTTTTAGTTTTTTTGTTCTGATGGAAGGTTAGTATATGGGTGTTTCATCAGCTTTAAGTGCGGCGCTGGCAGGTTTGCGTTTTGCGCAGAGCGGCCTCGACTTCACGGCACAAAACGTCGCTTCGGCAAGTCTGCCGGGGTACACGCGGAAAGTTCTGCAGCCGAACCAGCGCGTCATCGACGGCAAGGTCGTCGGTATTGAATCGACGTCGGTCGCGCGTGTTCTCGATACGCTGCTGCAAAAACAGTTGCGCACGGAATCCGGCGGCAACCAGTACGCCAAGATCAATTCTTCCTATCTTGAAAGACTGGATGGCCTTTATGGCCCGCCGGGCTCGACGACGGCGCTCGATTCCGTTTTCGCCGATTTCACATCCGCGCTTGAGCAGCTTGCAACAAGTCCTGAGTCAACACAGTCGCAATCGAACGCGCTTGAGAAAGCAAAACTTTTCACAAGCCGTCTGAACGGCATTTCAAGCGACATTCAGGCCATGCGTTCCGAAGCGGAGCAGGGCATTTCCGACAGCGTCAACCACATCAACGATCTTTTGAAATCGCTGGAAGGGATCAACAAGCAGATCATTGCGTCATCCGCAACAGCGGAGCCCGTCAACCTGCTCGACCAGCGCGACCGCATTCTCAATCAGCTCGGCACGCTGATGGATATCAAGGTGAAAACCAACCGCGATAACGGCGTGACGGTTTATGCCGGCAGCGGAACATTGCTATTCGATGCCGTACCGGCAAAACTGACGTTCGATGCCAGAACAAATCTGACACCTGAAAGCGCTTACAGCACGGACCCGAACCAGCGCACCGTCGGCACGATCACGCTGACGACACCGGGCGGTTACGCGGTCGACCTGATCGGCCAGAATGCCATCCGCTCCGGCTCGATCGCTTCCTATATTTCATTGCGTGACGATGTGCTTGTGAAAGCGCAGACGCATCTCGATGAACTCGCCAGCAGCATGGCGCTGGCTTTAAGTTCGCGCACGCAGGCTTCGACGGCTATAACGGATGGCAGGCAGATCGATCTGGCCAGCGTACAGCCGGGCGATTCAATTACATTGAATGTCACCAGCGGCGGCATTCCGCGCACGGTGACGATTGTCCGCGTTGACGATCCGTCGCAACTGCCGATCTCGGCATCCGATGTCGCGGGCACGACAGGCGAAGTCTACGGCGTCGATTTTTCAAACCTTGGCAATGCCGCAACGGCCATTCAGAATATTCTCGGCACAGGTTTTACGGTCAGCAATCCGGGCGGCACATTATTGAATGTCACCGATGATGGTGTGGTCGGCAACACTAATGTCACCGGTCTTTCGGGGCGCATCTCGGCAACGACACCGCCGGAGAAAACCGAGCCCGGCTGCGCGCGCT
>JAZKID010000055.1:63416-70297 GCA_040385045.1 Pseudomonadota bacterium
CCGACGAGTGCGAACGGAATTTATTCGGCGAACGCTGAAGGCGTGCCGCAAAAAGTCGGCTTCGCGGCGCGCATTTCCGTCAACCCGGATCTGTTGTCGGACCCGACACGTCTTGTGAACATGGGCTCCGGCCCGTTCGATGCGGGCGACCCGACAAGGCCGCGCGCGATCCTTGAAAAACTGACGACGCTCGGTATCGATTTCGCACCCGCCGCTGGTTTGACGAACGGCACGACCAACGGCACTGTCAAATCTTTCCTGCAACGGATCATCGGCAATGTCGGTCAAACCGCCGCATCGGCGAAGCAGGTTCAGGAAGGGCAGGAAATCGTTCTCAACGGTTTGCAGGAACGTTTCGATACGGATTCAAAAGTGAATGTCGACGAAGAAGTCGCGCGGATGATCGAATTACAGCAAACCTATCAGGCGAGCGCGCGCATCCTTTCGACCGTCAATCAGCTTTTGACGGAACTGATGAATACGGCAAGGCAGTAAGGTGAAACAATGAGTCTCAGTGCAGTTGCATATTCCGGAGTTACAGCGCGCCTGCTTGACATGCGCAAGCAGCTTGATGTGCTGCAACAACAGCTCGGCACCGGCCAGCGTTCCACCAATTATCGCGATCTTGGCGCGAACCGTTCCATTTCGCTCGACGCACGCGGCCGCCTCAGCGCGATCACCGCGTTCCAACAGAATATTTCAACCGTCGATCTGCGCCTGAACATCGTGCAGACGTCGCTGTCACGTTTTACCAGTCTTGCGACATCGCAACGTAGCGAAAATCTCGGCTCGCTGACTCTGCAATCTCAGGACCAGCAAAGCGTGGCGCAGACAAACGCCTTGCAGCGCCTGAACGAAATGTTCAGCCTGATGAACCAGGATATTAACGGCCGCCGCCTGTTTTCGGGCCGTGCGACGGATCAAAACGCGACGCTCCCGACAGACACCATCATCAATGGCACCACTGGCCTCGCGGGTCTTTCCGCTGTGGTGGAAGAACGCCGCCGCGCCGACACGGGCCTCGGCAATCTGGGCCGCCTGACCATCGATGCGGCAACGCCCGGCACCGTGAATTTGAGCGAGACGAGTGGTGTCGCTTTTGGCTTCAAGATTGCCGGCGTTTCCAGCGACCTTGCCAACGTATCGGCGACATTAAACAGCAGCCCGGCGAATATCGATGTCACATTCACCGGCCTGCCGGTCGAAGGGCAAAAACTGAACATCACGCTGAACCTGCCGGACGGCACGTCGACGGTTGTGACGCTGAAGGCATCCGCTAATGCAACGACGTCCGATGAATTCACGATTGGCGCCGATGCCAATGCGACGGCGGCAAATTTTTCCGCGGCGCTCAGCACGAAATTGCAGGAAGTCGCATCGACAAAACTTCGCGTCGCTTCGGCGATCAAAGCGTCTGATGATTTCTTCAATGTCAGTGCGACGCAGGCGCCGCAGCGCGTCAATATCACGACTATTCCCGAAGAAGCGACTTCGCTGCGGGATGGCGATGCATATGGTCCCGCCAATCTGGTTGCAACAAACCAGGCCGAAATTCTCGGCAACAGCGGCAACGGCGCGCCGATCGTTGCGGCCGACAGCACGCTTTATTCATTCACGGTCGATACAGGCTCGGGCCCGCAACTCGTCAGCTATACCTCTGGCCTCGGTGCAACGCAGTCCAGCATTGTCGCTGGCCTGATCGCCGACTTTAACACCAACGTGCCGGGTGCAGGCGTGACGGTTGAAGCCGTACCGAATGACACGGGCGACGGCATCCGCGTGCGCGCACTCAATGCCGACACGGATCTCACAATCGGCGCAGGCGCGGGCAATTCCGGCCTCACGGCCGCAGCCTATCCTTCCACCAGCCTGTTCGACCGCGTCACGGCGGCAGGCGGCGCAAGCGGCAACACGCTCAACATTTCCGTCAACGGCGGGCCGAACCAGACGATCACTTTTGGTACCGGCGGCGGGCAGGTCTCGACACTCGCCGAACTTAATGCTGCCTTAGGTGGCCTCACCGGTGTGACGGCCTCGATCTCGGGAACGAATTTGTCGTTCTCGGTGCCGGGCACCGCCAGCGAGAACAGCATCACGGTGACGGGTTCTTCTGCGGGCCTGCGCACGGCGCTTGGCATCACATCCGTCTCCGGCGTTCCGCAGCATGGCGCGATACCGACCGTTGTCTGGTATCAGGGCGACGATGCCGTCGACAATCCGCGCTCGACCAGCACCGTGCGTGCCGACACGTCACTGACGCTCGGTTACGGCATGCGCGCAACGGAAACGGGCTTTCGTGAAATCATTTCCAGTCTCGCCGTTTTCGCAACCGTCACATTCGATACGTCCGATACGTTGCGCAATCAGGCTTACAGCGATCTCTCTGCGAAAGTGCGCGACAATCTCGGTCAGACGGACGGGCAGAGTGTTGCGAACATACAGTCCGAACTGGCATCGGTTCAGGTATCACTGAAGTCGGCGACCGAGCGCCACAGAAGCATCTATGCCTATTTTGAAAATGTCGTCGATGATGTCGAATCCATTTCCAAGGAAGAAGTGGCCTCACGCATTCTCGAGCTGCAGACGCGTCTTGAAGCCAGCTACCAGGTGACATCGAACCTCGCCAATCTCAGCCTTGTCAATTTCCTCTAGGTTCTTTTGAAGCAGACAAATAAAAAAACGCCGCAGATGATGCGGCGTTTTTTTTATGCTGAAAAGTTGTTCTAGTCTTGTCCGCGCAGACCTGCCGCGACGTTGCGGTTGATGTCGATCAGCGCATTCAATTTTACAGGCACCGGGCTCGCTTCGATTTCGACCGTACGGCTGAAGATGAAAATGCCGAGATTAGCAATGTTTTCGCGGATGCCTTTCGGCAACTGGCTTGTTTCATCTGTTACGGAGCCGATAAATACGGTCCAGAGTTTGCGGTTGTAAACAAGCGCTTCCGAAAGATCGGTTTCGATGGCGCTCCAGCCGTCCCAGAGTCTGCGGTTGTCGAGCAGATGTGCTTCAACGCCGGTTTCGGATTGTACCCATTTGTCTTTAATGGCTTGCAGCTTGGCTGCTGCTTTCAAGAGAAGGTGCGCTTCAAGGTCGCGGCCGGAGAGAGAAATCTTGGCTGTATTGGCGTAGGATTGCACAGCATTATGCATGTTTTAAAAGCTCTTCTTCATAGGTGAGGAGATGTTTTGCTTGCTTCAATGCTTTATACATCTGGCCGGTTAAGATCTGATGATTAATGGCCTCTATGTGAGGAAAACTGCTCGGCACAGCTTTCATGAAATCGGCGATCAGTGAAAAATATGTTTCCTGCAATTCGCTGATGTCTTCGGTTAAATACATCATCTGTACAGCGAGATAAATCCGCCGTGCCGGGCTGTTGGCCGTCTCCGGCGTCAGGATGTCTTTCTCGCGGAGGATCGGTGCATGGCCTTCCACAAGAAGTTGTGTGCGCGTGTCGCCATTGGTGATGACAGTGCCGCCGATGATCAGCCGTTCGCCCGGTTTCAGTTCAACTTTAAGTGCCATGAAGAATCACCTCGCCGCTTGTGTTTATTTGAACAAATGATGCTGAAGGAAAGGTAAGGGCTGATTTGCCCATAGAAGCAATCAACGTGCAGGCAATAAAAAAGGCGGGGTTTTAAGCCCCGCCTTCCTAGATGTTTTAGATCGCTTAGCTGAAGAGACGCAGAACCGACTGGTCCGACTGGCTGGCCAGCGACAGAGCTGTCTGAGACAGTGTCTGACGGGTCTGGAGAGCCAGAAGGTTGGCGGCTTCTTCGTTCTGGTCGGACAACACAAGGTTGTCAGAACCAGTTTGCAGCGTGGTGATCAGGTTCTTTGTGAAGTCCTGACGGGCTTGCACGATCGACAGGTTCGAACCGAAGGTCGAAGACTGTACTTTCAGAGAGCCGATCGAGTTTGCAATGTCTTCAAGAGCACGTTCAACGTCCGCGTTCGACGCGAAGTTGTTGTAGCCCGTGACGCCATTGGCCGCATCCTTCACACCGAGCGAAGCCGCCGAGTAGGTGACGCCGCTGATGGTGAGACTGTTGCGATCTGCACCGGTTTTTTCGTTGAAGATAACTTCAAGATTATCACCGTTCAGCAGGTTCACGCCGTTGAAGGACGCGTCTGCAGCCAGTTTGTCGATCTGCGAACGCAGTTCGTTGAACTGACCAGCCAGCTGGATGCGGGCAGCCGAAGCGCCAGCACCGCCGCCTTCAGCAGAAGCAACCAACGCGCCGAGCTCGGACAGACCATCGCTTGTTGCCGTTGCGCCAACGCGTGCAGCGATGTTCGCAGCAGAACCAGCAACAACATCGACGCTAAGCTTGATCGAGTCGGTCGATGTGCTGTCATCAAGCACAACTTGCAACTCTTCCGAGCCGTTGAACGTCACCGTTGCGCCTGAGATGGCATCCAAGGCAGCGACCAAAGCATCGATGTCATCGGCGCCGTTGGCGTCGGTAACAGTGAAGTCGATCGAGTTGGAGCCAACCGCCAGCGTAATGATGTCGCCGTCAGCAAAGCCAAGCGCGTCGAGGGTCGAAGCGCCCGTTAATGTAGAACCACCGACGGGAGTACCATCGTTGTCGAGGAGAGCGTTAAGCTGTGCGGGTGCAAACGCCGAGCTGGCGGCTGCACGATCATTGTCAACACCGCTGCCGAGCAGGCGAGCAACAAGGTCACGCTCGTTGGTGAACGTGGCTGGTGTTGCCGTATCGATTTGAACGCTGATCGACGAGTTGGTGTTATTGGCTTCAATCTTCAGTTTGCCATCAACGCTGATCGAGGCAACGGCAGAACCGTTGGCATTGATCTGGTCGACAACATCCTGAACCGTCGTGCCAGTTGCGACAGTAATGTCGAACTGTGCGGACGTGCCAGCAACGCTATCAGACGTGTTGATACGGATGGTGTTGTTTGCAGCAAGGCCGAGATCTCCGACCAATTCTTTAGCAGCGGCTTCAGACTTGGTAACAGCGCCATCGATCGAAGCTGAAGTGATGGAAGCAACCGAAGCCGGCGAGCTGTCCAGGCGAGCCTGGTTAGCAGTCGACTTAGCCGATTCCAGCAGCTTGTTGATCGATGTAATGCCCTTGTCTGCGGCTTCGATGGTCTTCTGAGCATTCGAAATCGAGTCAAGCAAGCCTGACAGGTCGTTCGCGCGGCTGTTGAGACCTTGAGCCGTGAAGAACGTTGTGGGGTTGTCGAGGGCGGAGTTTACTTTGCGGCCTGTCGACAGTCTTTTCTGAGTCTGCGCGAGCAGGTCAGCTGTATTTTGTAGTGAGAGAAGATTGTCGCGGATACCGCGTGAGAGGATAACATCAGACATTTTAGAACCTTCCTGGTAAAAGTTAAACACACCGAACTTCTGTTCAGTCGGGCCACAATGCCTGAAAAATGCGAAAGAAGAGTAAAGATGAGGGGCAGCTGTTACGAAATAAATCGAGCAAAATCAGTGCTTTAACGAAGCCTGAACGATGTTTTCAAAATGAAATGAAGGTAAAAAAATTCGCACCGTTAACAGGGTGCGAATAAAACAGTTAAGAGTTTTTAAGCAATGACTTCCTGGTGGCTGTCATCATGGCCTTTGCGCTGATTTTCAGCAATCTGCTGATGTTCATAAGCGCGTTCGCCCTCTGTGCCGAGCGTTAAAGGAAGTTCCAAAATCAGGTCTTTGGTTGCAGGGTCGACGACGCGATAAACGAGTTTTTTGTCTTCATCTGTTGTGATGTTGCGATCGTATTTCGATTGCCTGTTCGCCAACGTGTCGGGCTGCGAATGAGGGCGGCGGTCTTCACTCGGCGATGAATCCTTCACCTGTGTAACCGTTTCTTTCTTGGCTATTTCGGAATCCTCGGCCTTGCCTACGGCGCGTGAGGCAAAAGCATCGCTGACGGGAACAACCCGGCCGGCTAGTGATGTGTCCATATGACCCACTCCTTGGATCGAGCATACGGCGCCCGCGCACGGACCCGTACAAGCTTACCTTAGAGCAAAGGTTTGAATCCCTTCTTAGTATTTATTGTTAATTTGAAATTACAGGACTCGCTAAAATCGGATTTACCTTAATCATCAACCACGATTACTTGGGGCAGGGATAAGTTCTTCCGCTTACGTTGCTTATCGAATTCTTGAAGCCAGCTTTAGAAAGAACGGTTGACGCGTAAAGGCGGCGCCGTGTTTGTTTTTCCATTCATTGCAACGCCCGCTGCCGTATAACCGGCTGGATTATCATGTTCGCGCGCCGTATCGATGATTTCCTGGATCAGGCTTTCCGAAATGGCTTTCGTGGTCGCAAGCGCGCGCATGTTGCGCGTCACTTCATCGCAAAATCTTTCATGAAGCTTCTGGATTTTTTCGCAGGCCTGCGGCATTTCAGCGCGGAAATATTTCGTATTGCTGCGGAAACGCTCGCCTGTTTTCAGAAAAATTTCCGTCAGCTTTGCCTTCTCGATCTGCACATCGATCGCCTGACGCATTTTTCCGAGCTTTGCGAGCTCGGTTTCCTTTGAGAGAACGAGGCTGAGACTGTCGAGCGTTTTTTCGAGCGCAAAAATAATCTGCTCCGCTTCCTGGCGGTTTTGAACCGGCGCCGAAAGTGGAGATGTCTGCTGTGCCGCCTGTTGCATTTTTTATGCTCCCTGTGCTTTTAAAAGTTCATTCATGACGCTGCCGGCAAGGCCGATACCGCCGCTCGAGGAAATCGATCTCGCCGTATATTCGTTCATCAGGGTACGCCATTGTGTTTCGGCGCTGCCGGCATCGAAGCCCGTGTCTTGTCCGAGCCCTTCCGTCATCTCGTTGAGCATTTGCCCGAGAAAAACAGATTCAAAATCCTCGGCGGATTTTTTCGCTTTTTCCTTGGCGGCATT
>JAZKID010000056.1:0-3942 GCA_040385045.1 Pseudomonadota bacterium
TGCCGGTCAGGCTATCGAGAATTCCGTTGGCGGTTGATACGCCGATCGAAAGAAGCGGGTCCATTACATCACCTCGATCTGTGCCTGCAGCGCGCCGGCAGCTTTGATCGCTTGCAGAATGGAAATCATATCGCGCGGACCAAGGCCGAGTGCGTTCAGACTGTCGACGAGTTCCTGCAGCGTCACGCCTTCAGGCAACATTGCGAGCTTGCGCTTGTCGTCTTTCACTTCGATGGCGGTGCGCGGAACAATTGTCGTCTGTCCGTCCGACAAAGGTTCAGGCTGCGAAACCTGCGATTGTTCGTTGATCGTGACCGTGAGATTGCCTTGCGCGACCGCAACTGTGGATACGCGCACATCGCGGCCCATCACGATCACGCCGGAACGTTCGTCGATGACGACGCGTGCAATGTTGTCGGGGTCGACGCGCAATTGCTCAATCTCCGACAAGAGCGAAACAATGTTGCCCTGAAATTCGGTCGGGACATGCAGACGCACGGTGGCGTGGTCGACCGTTTCGGCTGTGGGGCTGCCGAGAAAATCATTGATCGCTGTCGCCATGCGGCGTGCCGTCGTCAGGTCGGGATTGCGCAGCGCAAGGCGGATGACGGAAAGATTGGCAAGATTGAAACCGATTTCACGCTCGATCAAAGCGCCGCTGGCAATGCGTCCTGCTGTCGGTACGCCGCGCGTGACGGACGCTGCATCGCCTTCGGCAGAAAAACCGCCGACGGCGACCGGCCCTTGCGCCAGTGCGTAAATTTCACCGTCGGCGCCGAGCAATTCGGTGCCAAGCAAAGTGCCGCCCTGCAGACTTTTTGCATCGCCGAGGGCCGAGATCGTCACATCCATGCGCGAGCCTTGCGTCGAAAAAGCGGGCAGGCTGGCGGTGACCATCACCGCGGCGACGTTGGCGGTCCGCATCGTTTGTCCGCGCGTGTTGATGCCGAGGCGTTCCAGCATGGCCTGCAAACTCTGGCGCGTGAATGGAATATTGTTGAGGCTGTCGCCCGTGCCGTTCAGGCCGACGACAAGGCCGTAACCGATCAACTGGTTCTGGCGGACACCTTCGACATCGGCGAGGTCCTTGATGCGCGACGCAAAGGCGGGTTCCGACGCGGTGATCAGCAGCAGGGCAGACAGGGCAGCAAGAATAAGGCGCATGGGTTCTCTCTTTTTCTCTATTAAAGATGCAACCCGCGTGCCAAATTTTGGCGCGAAGAGTATTTTTCTAAGTTATTGATTTAAAATGATTATTTTCAACAGTGCTTGGCCGTGCGACATATCGCTTCTGCACTCTGTAGAGTGAGAGGCAAATTTTGCCGTGTTAAGACCGCGTTAAAGTTTGTTAACCCATGATAACTTTTATAAAGAAGAGCCGGGAGGACAGGCATGCGCGTTAATGGACCATCACCGCAGCTTGGCGTCACGACGGCCAAGGTCAAAAAATCCGGCGACGGCGACGGCGGTTTTGAATTGCCGGAAGATGCCGCAAAATCGGAAAGCGCTTCCGGTGCACGCGCATCTTCGACATCATCTCTGGGTTCGCTGATCGCCGCGCAGCTTCATTCTGTTGACAGCGAAGAGTGGGAAGAGCAGCGCCGCCGCCGCAAGCAGGTTGTGAAGGAAGGCGAAGACATTCTCGGCCTTCTCGACGATATCAAAATCGATATGCTGGCAGGCAAGCTTGCGCCTTCGCATGTGCTGAAGCTTGTCAGCCGCATCGATGCGCGCCAGCGCAACAGCGGTGACGAGCGCCTCGATTCCATTCTCGATGAAATCGAACTGCGCGCGCGTGTTGAGCTTGCCAAGCTGAAACGCCGCGACGACGAGGAACAAACGGCGTGATCACAAAAAAATCATCTCATTTTTTATTGCTTTCTGAAGGAGTTTGAGCGATGGCCATATGGGACAAGGGCTTTCTCAAGAAAAAGCCGGGAGAGAAAAAAGTGGCGAAAAAAGAAGAAGAGTACCGGCCGAGCGAAAAAGAGCCATTCATGAACGACAAGCAGCTGGACTATTTCAAGAACAAGCTGATCGCCTGGAAAGAAGAAATCATCGCCGAAAGCCGCGACACGCTGGCTAACCTGCAAGGCGACAGCGCCAACCTGCCGGACATCGTCGACCGTGCTTCATCTGAAACCGACAAGGCGATCGAACTGCGGGCGCGTGACCGCCAGCGCAAACTGATTTCGAAAATCGACGAAGCGTTACAGCGCATCGAAGACAAATCCTACGGCTATTGCGAAGAAACCGGCGAACCGATTTCACTGAAGCGCCTCGAAGCGCGGCCGACAGCGACACTCTCGATCGAAGCGCAGGAACGCCACGAAAAACGCGAACGCGTTTATCGGGATGAGTGATTTATCCGCGAGCGTTTGTCAGCAGAACGAGCGCGAAAGAAAGCCCATCTTTTCTATCTGAAACAGCATGACTTTTACTCGTCATGCGGCCAGCCTCGTCGAACGCCGCGTTCGCTTTCTTGAAGTTTTTTTGCTTGATGAATTTTTTTCCTTCCGCAATCTTTGCGTAGGAAATCTTGAGATAAGATTCGCTCTTCGGCGTCAGCAAACGATTGTAATACATCAAGCCAAGCATTGTCTCGTTTTTGTCTAGAACATTATTCGCTGTGCGATCTTCGAGAAGGTATTTGTTGAAATTATAAGTTTCGTCACGCTCATCGAGCAAAACATCCATTTTTGACGTTTCAATTTCTTTCACAACACGCTCTGCTTCTGCTATCGAGACTTTTCGGTCATGCGGTTTAGAGAAGGAAAGTTTCAGCTTGTTGCTGTAATCATCTGCTTCGATCATCAACGCTTGCGCCCATTTTGGTTTTTTAGGATCGTCAATTCGACCGACGAGATCAGCAGCTTTGATGGGCGAGAAATCAGTCATTTTTATATTCTTTCATTTAATCACAAATTCTTCAAATCTGTACATCGATAACATGACATTCTGCGTTTGTAAAATATGGCGCTGCCTTTGGAAGCAGCAAAGCTGCCGCTCGCGGCGGCGGTTATAAAAATTCTGCCTGCTCACTCATGAATGCAAAAAAAGTGGCCCTGCCGGGTGGGAGCAGGCAGGGCCACGAAAGCGTTACGGCGGGGAGTAAGGGGTGGGGCCGCACGCTCGGAAAGTAACGCTCAACGCAACTGAGGTTTACGCATCTACGCCACTGAACTTGATCTTAAAAAGGTAGTAACACGTCGAGGACCTGCTGGCCGTAGCGGGCCTGCTGCACATCGCTGATCTGGCCGCGTCCGCCGTAAGAAATTCTGGCTTCCGCGATTTTCGCGCTGTCGATAATGTTGGCTGACTCGATATCTTCGGGGCGCACAACGCCGGCGACAATCATTTCACGCACTTCCAAGTTAACGCGCACTTCCTGCCGCCCTTCGATGACGAGATTGCCGTTCGGCAAGACCTGCGTCACGATCGCGGCGACGGTTGTTTGTAACTGTTCGGAACGGTTGACCGAACCTGCGCCAGCCGATGAGCTTGATGAATCCGCTTTCAGAAGATCGCTCAGACTTGCGCCCTTCAATGTGTTTTCGAGACCGAACAGATTGTCGGCGCCCATTTCTTCCGAATTGGCACGCGAGCGTTTTGTCTGGTTCGAAATCGTCGCCTTGTCGGCAACAGTGACGCGGACAGTGAGAATATCGCCGATGCGGTGTGCGCGCTGGTCCTTGAAGAAAGCGCGCGAACCGGAGCGCCATAACGAGTTGGCTTCACGCTGCGCAGATTGCGGTGCGGGCATCGGCATCTGCACGGGGCGATAGCCCGCTTGCGTGACAGGGTTTTGAATGGCCGTCAGTTTCGGCTTGTCGCCGATTTCGGAAAGCCTGTCGGTCGTTTCGCAGGCCGTCAAGGCAAGCGATGCGGCGGTGGCTAAAAGAACAGCCTTGGCACGTTGGGTGAATAGAGACACTTTTATTT
>JAZKID010000056.1:3952-6146 GCA_040385045.1 Pseudomonadota bacterium
AATTCGGCAACGCGGCGCGTCGCAAGCGATGTGACTATCACCTGCCCACTGCCGCTGACGGTCGCACTTAAAGCGCGCTTCGATTGCATGTTCTGGATTTCAATGACGTCGCCTAAGGCGCCGTCGGTCATGGCTTTCGCGCGTGTCGTGACGGTCAGGGTCGGCGTCTGGTAAAGCACCATGATCATATCGTTGCGCGAAATCAGTTTCTGTTTTTCGACATCGTTGCCGCGCAGCATGGTGTTTTCCGCAATCGTGCGTTTTGCGATCATGCCGACGGCATCGCTGGCATGACGCAGCGCATTTCCGGCGAGCTGCTGGCGCGAAATCCGTGTCATCGCGATGTCGCTTTTGGTGATCACGTCGCCGCGCGAAACCGAATGGTTTAACTGCACGACGTCGACCATCTCATTAATGGTGCCTGTGATGACGATGGGCGATGTTTCGCTGATGTAAGCACTGTCCGGCACATAAAGGCGGGCCTCAAAGCGGCCGCTTTGCGTGTCACGGCGATAGTATGAAAACTGCAACGGTGCGTCGTTGGTTTTTTCAAGAGCGACATCGTCTATATCGCGGCTGAAGCTGACATCGACATCTTCGGCGCTGATGCGCATTCCGTTCGCCGCTTTGTCGGCGAGAGCGTGCTGGATATCCTGCGTTTTGATGACACGCGCCTCGCGCTCGATCTGCACGGATGTCCACGCCGGCATCGTGATTTTTTCGACGCCGTAATTTCGCGCCGCCTCGATGACGCGCTGAACGTTGATCGTACCGCTTTCGCCGGGGGCGGGGGCTGCAAAAACGGCCACCTTGCCATGTGCGATCGGCGCTGCAAGAAGATCGTTCAGCAAAACGGTTTCGCCGCTGACGATGGTTTTTTCCTTGAGCATGACAGCGTCTTCCGCATGTGCGGGCATCGCGGCCAGAACAAAAATAGAGAGTGCGAGGCGTTTCATGATCTTATCTCGTCAACGTTGTGTTGGAGAGCATGTCGTCGGCGGCGCGGATCACGCGTGCGTTCATCTCATAGGCGCGCTGCGCGGCGATCAGGTCGGAAATTTCCGAAACGGCGTTGACGTTCGAATCTTCCGCATATTTTTGCAGCACAGTGCCGGCCCCGTCGGTGCCGGGGTTGCTCACCTGCGCCGTGCCGGATGCTGCCGTCTCTAAGAACAGGTTGTCGCCGATTGGTTGCAAACCCGACCTGTTGATGAAGCGCGCCAGCTGGATCTGGCCGACATCGGATGGCGTGTTGGTATTGTCGAGCACCTGTACAAGACCGACGGAGTTGATCGTCACGCTGAGTGCCGTCGTCGGAACAGTGATACCGCCGCCAACCTGATAGCCGTCTTTCGTGACGAGCAGGCCGTTGCCGTCTAAGCTGAATGTGCCGTCGCGCGTATAGGCTGTGCGGCCGTCGGGCAGCTGAACCTGAAACAGGCCTTCGCCGCGAACGGCAACGTCGTAATCTTTTCCGGTTTCGGCAATCGTGCCTTGCGTATGCACGCGCGGTGTCGCGGCAGTGCGCACGCCGGTACCGATCTGGATGCCGGACGGGACCATCGTGCCCTGTTCGGATGTCGTCGAGCCGACCTGGCGGATGTCCTGATAAATCAGGTCCTGAAATTCGGCCCGCTGTTTCTTGAAGCCGGTGGTGCGCAAGTTGGCGATGTTGTTGGAGATGACTTCGACGTTGAGCTCCTGCGCCAACATCCCCGTCGCGGCTGTGCGTAATGCTTGCATGGTTCAGTCCTTCCTTATGCAACCTGCGAGAGGCGTTCGATCGCCGTCTGCCGCAGCTTTTGCGTATTCTCGATCATCTGGCTGATTGTCGTGTAGGCGCGGTTGATTTCGATCATCCGCGTGATTTCCTGAACGGGCTTCACGTTTGATTTTTCAATCGCGCCCTGAATGACAGTGCTTTTAATGTCCGGTGTTCCGGCCGATTTGCTGGAGAAAGTTGTGTCGCCTTCTTTTTGCAACTGGCCGGGCGTAAAGGTGACAAGGCGCAGCTTGCCCTTCTGGCCTTGCGATGTTGAAATCGTGCCGTCGGCACCGATGCTGATTTTTCCGTCCTGCGCCGTGAATGTCACCGGCCCGCCTGTGCCAAGCACCTTGTCGCCCGAATGCGTGACCATTTCGCCCGCCGCGATGTCGCTGCTGTTGGTCCACATCGAACGCCAACGCCGCGAGC
>JAZKID010000057.1:0-3729 GCA_040385045.1 Pseudomonadota bacterium
CGCGTCGAAATCATCTTCGCTGCGCGGCATCGGCGCCGAAACGCCTTGGTAATGCTCACGCAGCGTCCACCAAGCTTTATTATAATCAGCGGGTGGCGTTTTGCCGGAAAACACATCCCAACGCCATTTATCGACGAGGTAACCGAACGGCAGGAAAGCGACCTTATCAAGCGCCGAATGCAGAAGGAGGCCGATATCGGCGCTTTCATCCGGCACCGTGTCGATCAGTTGAAGCTCTTTCAGATATTCCGGCGTGACAGAAAGCGCGACGGCATCGCCGATCGCTTCATGAAAACCGTCATTGGCGCCGCCACGAAAAAGAAATGGCTGCTGCGCATAGGCCAGATAGTAAAAATCGTGTCCCAGCTCATGATGCACCGTAACAAAATCTTCTTCATTGATTTCGGTGCACATTTTAATGCGCACATCGTTGTTCTGCCCCATATCGAAAGCGGACGCATGGCAGACGACTTCACGGTCCGCCGGTTTTGCGAACATCGACTGTTCCCAGAACTTCTGAGGCAGTTTCGGAAAACCGAGCGAGACGAAAAACTTTTCGCCATATTCGATCATCTGTTTCGGCGTCGTTTTACGCTCTTCAAGAATTTTCGTCAGATCATAACCGCGGTCCGATGTCTGCGGCGCCACGACGTCATAGATATTACCCCATGATTGTGCCCACATATTACCGAGTAGGTGTGCAGGAATAAGACCGTCTGGCTTCACGACGTCAGGGCCGTATTTTTTCACAAGCTGCGCGCGCACGTAAGTATAGAGTGAATCATAGAGCGGTTTCAGCTGCAACCAGACGCGCTCCATGTCCTGCGAAAAGGCCTCGGGGGGCATATCGTAAACGGAACGCCACATTTCGCCTGTATCTTTGAAGTTCAGCTCTTTCGCGCCGACATTCGCAAGTTCCACGAGACGCGCATAATCCTTGCGATAGCTTGGCGATACGCTGTGCCAGCCGGACCACGCTTTTTTCAGCTCCTCAGGATCGCGGCTTTTCGACATGATCTTCGAAGCATCTTCAAGCGTGTAGCATTTGCCGCCCTCATCCGGCGGGCAATACTTTCCTTTGCCGTAAGCACCATCGAGATTGACGACCAGCTTGCTGAGTTCGGCGCTCATGGCCGGGTTGGCGGCTGCTGGGACATTGATATCGTTCTGCAACATTAACGATCCGCTTTTGACGAGATAAAATTTGCGCTGCAGATCTTCAGGAAGTTTCAGGCCTTCGAATTTCTTCGCCTGCGTTGTGATATCTGAGGCGGCATCCATCAGGTCGCCTTTGAATTTGGCGCTGATGGTTTCCGTATCGTCGGTGATGTAAGTTTTGTTGACGAAGTCGCCGAGGTTGAAAAAGATATTGATCTTTTCCAGCCTGCTTTCGGCATCCAGCATAAATTTTTCCGCGTCTTTCGGTGTCGGCTTTCCTGCCGCTATGGCAAAGCCAAACGGCAAAGCCAGAACTGCGAACAGCGCGACCAACATGGAAGAACGTTGATGCATGATCCCCTCCGTCAACTTTTGAACTGACTAGTTCGAAGCATCCGTTTTCATATCGGCAGCAACGCCGAGTGAGACAATCTTGTCTTGCGGTGCAGGCACCATGCCCATCTCACCATCACCGCGCTTGATCTTGTCGACAGTTTCCATGCCCTGCACCACTTCGCCAAACACAGTATACTGGCCGTTCAGGCTGGGTACATCTTTAAAGCAGATGAACCATTGCGAATTTGCCGAATCCGGATCCTGCGACCGCGCCATGCCAAGCGTGCCGCGCTTGAAGGGTGCCGACGTGAATTCCGCTTTCAGGTCCGGCAGGTCCGAGCCGCCTGTGCCCGTACCTGTGGGGTCGCCCGTCTGCGCCATGAAACCTTCGATGACGCGATGGAAAACGATGCCGTTATAAAAACCCTTGCGCGTGAGAGCCTTGATGCGCTCGACATGTTTCGGTGCGAGATCCGCGCGCAGCTTGATCAGCACTTTCCCGTCTTTCAGTGTGAGAACGAGCGTGTTTTCGGCATCCATGCCCTTCGGCAAATTTGTCGGCGCGGCAGAAAGAGGCAGAACGAAAGCAACAAACAAAAAAGCGAAAGACATCAAAAAGCGCATGCACGGAACTCCTATTTGAATTGACGGGAAAGACGCTGCGCGACAGCAGGGGGAACGAAGGCCGAAACATCGCCCTTCATTTTTGCAATCTGGCGCACAAGCGTCGCGGTGATATGGCGGTCTTGCGGTGAAGCGGGAAGAAACACGGTCTGCACATTCGGCGCGAGCGAAATATTCATGCCCGCCATCTGCATTTCGTAGTCGAGGTCGGTGCCATCGCGCAGCCCGCGAATAAGAAGATGCGCGCCGCAATCTTTTGCAAAATCGATGACAAGATTTGAAAATGTTTTCGTGATCATTTCGACACCCGCTTTTTTAGCTAGCGGCTGCACGACATCTTCAATCATTGCGATACGATCTTCAGCGGAAAAAAGCGGCGCCTTGTCGGCGTGAATACCGATCGCGACGATCAGCCTGTCAACAAGACGGAACGAGGCTTTCAGCATATCGACGTGACCATTGGTCAGCGGGTCGAAAGAACCAGGGTAAAGGCCGATGCGCATGAGGTTTCCTTAGGCAAAGACCTAGCGAAAACGCGCGCCTGAAGCAAGCTCAAGCTGCAGGTGCCTCGTCCTCTTCGTTATCGCTGTCGCTATCGGTAATCCGTTCGACGGATACAACGCGCTCGTCATCTGCCGTGTCGAAGACGATCACGCCCTGCGTTGAACGCCCAGCCTGGCGGATACCGCTGACAGGCACACGGATCAACTGGCCCTGATCTGTAACCAGCATGACCTGGTCGCTTTCTTCGACCGGGAACGACGCGACGAGCGGTCCGTTCCGATTGTTGACCGCCATCGCGACGATGCCCTTACCGCCACGATTGGTGATGCGATATTCATAGGCCGAAGAACGTTTGCCGTAGCCGTTCTGCGACAGCGTCAGGATCACCTGCTCCTGCGCGCTCATCTCGGTATACTTTTCCTGACTGATCGCGGACGCGGCGGCTGTTTCTTCGTCCGTGCCTGTTTCAGCTTCATCCCCGCCCATGACGGCGCGGCGCATTTTCAGATATCCGCCGCGCTCTTCAGGTGTTGCCTCGCTATGGCGTAAGATCGCCATCGAAATAACCTTGTCCTGATCCGCCAGGTTGATGCCGCGCACGCCGACAGACGAGCGGCTCTGGAATACGCGCACATCTGTAACGGCAAAACGGATCGCCTGCCCTTGTGCCGTCGTCAGCAACACGTCGTCATCATCGGTGCAAAGCTGCACATCGACAATCGCACTACCGCTTTCTTCCAGCTTCATTGCAATCTTGCCGTTGCGGTTGATCTGGGCAAAATCCGACAAATCGTTTCGCCGCACGGTTCCGTCCGTCGTCGCGAACATCACGTGGTACTTGTCCCACGTGCTTTCATCTTCAGGCAGCGGCATAATAGTTGTAATGCGCTCATCAGCCTGCAATGGCAGCAGGTTCACAAGCGCCTTGCCGCGGCCCTGCGGCGGCGCTTCCGGCAAGCGCCAGACTTTCATTTTATAGACAAGCCCGCGCGACGAGAAAAACAATACCGGCACGTGGGTGTTGGCGATGAACAGGCGCGTGACAAAATCTTCCTCGCGTGTCGACATGCCGGCGCGGCCTTTGCCGCCACGGCGCTGCGCGCGATA
>JAZKID010000057.1:3739-6546 GCA_040385045.1 Pseudomonadota bacterium
ACGGTAAGTCGACAGCGGCACGCGCTTGACATAGCCCGCATGCGAAACGGTGACGACAACGTCTTCACGCTGGATGAGATCTTCAATCTCCATCTCGCCTTCCTGATCGGCGATTTCCGTTTTGCGCGGCGTTGCGAATTCGTTCTTGATGTCGCTCAGCTCATTGCGCACGATTTCGAGGATGCGCGTGCGCGAACGCAGCGTGGCGAGATAGTCTTCGATGCTCAGTGCCAGCGCATCCAACTCTTTGGTGATTTCATCGCGGCCAAGGCCAGTGAGGCGCTGCAGGCGCAGGTCGAGAATGGCTTTCGCCTGCTCTTCCGATAGGCGTACGGTGCTATCGTTGCCCATACGGTGACGCGGATCGTCGATCAGTGAAATCCAAGGCCCGATACTGCCAACAGGCCAGGCAATGCTCATCAACTGTTCTTTGGCCGTTTGCGGATCGGCTGCGGCGCGGATCAGCGCGACAACGCGGTCGACATGCTCGACTGCAATCGCAAGTCCAACCAAAATATGTGCGCGGTCACGCGCCTTATTAAGCAGGAATTTCGTGCGGCGCGAAATAACCGTTTCGCGGAACGACAGGAAGGCCTGCAGCATGTCCTTCAGGCCCATCACCATCGGGCGGCCACCGTTTAGCGCAACCATGTTTGCGCCGAATGAGGTCTGCAGCGGCGTGAAGCGATAAAGCTGGTTCAGGATAACGTCACCAACCGCATCACGCTTGATTTCGATAACAATGCGGATGCCTTCGCGGTTGGATTCGTCCCGCACATCTGAAATGCCTTCGATTTTTTTCTCGCGCACAAGTTCGGCGATTTTTTCAATCAGACTGGACTTGTTCACCTGATAAGGGATTTCGGTAACGACGATCTGTTCGCGCTCTTTCGCTTTCACTTCGATTTCCGCACGCGCACGCATGACGATCGAGCCGCGGCCAAGGTGTGATGCCGAACGGATGCCAGCACGGCCAAGAATGAGTCCACCCGTCGGGAAGTCAGGCCCTGGAACAATCGCAAGCAGGTCATCGGGCGACAGTGATGGATTATCGATCAGCGCGGTACAGGCGTCGATCACCTCACCCAGATTGTGCGGCGGAATGTTCGTCGCCATGCCGACGGCAATGCCGCCTGCACCGTTGACGAGAATATTCGGAAAGCGCGCCGGAAGAACGGATGGCTCATGTTCAGAACCATCGTAGTTCGGTTGAAAATCGACAGTGTTCTTGTCGAGATCATCGGTCAGCCCGCTCGCCACTTTTTGCAGGCGCACCTCGGTGTAACGCATCGCCGCCGGTGGGTCGCCGTCGATAGAGCCGAAATTTCCTTGACCGTCGACAAGCGGAAGACGCAACGAAAAATCCTGCGCCATGCGCGCGAGCGCGTCGTAAATCGACTGATCACCGTGCGGATGATATTTACCGATCACGTCGCCGACGATGCGCGCTGATTTACGATATGGCTTGTTCCACTCGTAACCGCTCTCATACATCGAATAGAGAATGCGGCGGTGCACGGGCTTCAGCCCGTCGCGAACATCGGGCAGCGCACGCGATACGATCACGCTCATCGCATAATCGAGATAGGAACGGCGCATTTCGTCGACGATCGAAACCGGCTGGATATCGGATGGGTCGGACGGCAGGTTCGTGTTGGCAATATCAGTCATAGTATTGAGTTGTAAGGATATTTTGATTCTGCGTCAATGAAACCAAGACGAAATTGACATGTTTTCAATACCGTCATATTGCTGATGTAATTACACTATATTGATTTTTGACATTTTGGCACTTTAGAAAAAAGCATGAACGGCGACAGAATCAGCAAAACCTCGGCAGCGAGGAAGAAAGCCAAATCCGCACGCGTGGATGAGCAATATCAGCGTGCGCAAGCAAGGGCCGCGAAACGGGCAAAAGTAGCTACAGTCAAACAGGCGAAAGAAGAAAAGAAAAATATTCCGGCGCCCGTTACAAAAGGCTGGGGTGGTAAGGAAAAAAATTCAACCGGTTTTATGGCGCAAGCTATTGGCGATATGATGCCCATAGGAAAAGTGAGCCTGGAAAGCAAATCAGATAAAAATGAAAATGAACAGCCAGAAGAAAAAATAACAAATTTATTAGAAACAACACAAATTACGCCATCTACAAAGGAACTACTCCCGTTTAACTGGTTTGGAAAACAAACAATGCGACGTGAAGCGCAAAAGCAGGCTCAGACGGAAAAACTAACGGCTAAAAAAGGTAAACTCGTTCGCAGCGGCCGCGGTGTTGATATTACGGAATTTGTCCCCACTCCTTTAGCTGTTTTGGTATCATTACCTGTTATCGTGCCAAGTGCTGCTTTTGCAGGAAAGTGTGACTTCTCCACACCGAGCGAGGCAAAGAAAATTGATGATACAGATGATGACACGATCAATAACGGCATGGTGAGTATATCTGATCTTGAATCTGAAGAGAAAAGAGAAGACGAAAGAATCAAAAACGCTCCGGGCGGTCCGCCAAAAACGCCCCTTGTTGTTTATTTCGACAAAGATCTGATCAATGGAGAACTAGACAAAAAAAATACCTATATTCCTTCTGAAAGCGAAAAAAGCATCTGGAACGGCAAAACAAAATTTGAGGATCCGCTCTCGGCTGTTCTGACCGCATCCGGCTTCACCATCAATCTGGCGGGGCAGCAAACAAACACAACGGCTGAGTACGCATTTACAGACATCAGATGCTTCACTGGGGAAAGTGAATGCATATTTCCGGAGTCGATCATTATAGGAAATGAGAATGAAGCTGCAACTACAACTTCAACCGC
>JAZKID010000058.1:0-7176 GCA_040385045.1 Pseudomonadota bacterium
ATCTTGATCTGGTACGACTTACCCTTGTCGGTAAAGAAGAGGAGATCGGAGTGGGTCGAAGCGGTCAGGAAGTTCGTGACGAAGTCTTCTTCTTTCGTATCGAGATCCACCACGCCGACGCCGCCTCGTTTCTGGCGCTTGTATTCGTCGGGATTGGTTCGCTTGATGTATCCGCCGGCAGTGAGCACGACGGCATTCTCTTCGTCCGGAATAAGATCCTCGACCGAAAGAACCTTTGCTCCGCCCTTGATAACCTTGGTGCGGCGTTCATCGGCATACTTTTCTCTGATTGCCATAAGTTCGGTCTTCACAAGCGCGCGAATTTTCTTTGAAAACTCTCCGGGCTTCAGGCTTGCCGTGCCTTTGAACATCAAATGCTCGAGAAAATGCGCGATACCCGAAACGCCCGGCACTTCATCCGCCGCGCCGATGCGGTACCACACCATATGCGTGACGACCGGCGCGCGGTGATCGGGAATGACGACGACTTGCAAACCGTTCGCGAGCACGAACTGTTCGGCTTCAGGCGCGACAGTGATGACCTGCGAATTTTGCGCAAAAGCGGGCATTATAAAACTAAGAAAGAAGGCCGCGCCAAGTCCGCAAAGATTTTTCATGATGTTCTTTTTAATTTCCAATATTACGTTGCCACCACGATTTTTCTTCCGTAACCACCCCTGGTGTGTTGGCGTTATAGTCGGACGGCGGCGGTGCGATTTCGGTTTTGGCAGGCGCATAAAGCGGCGGGTTGGCAGCCTGCGGCATGCCGTCCTGCGGTGGCGGAAGTGTGGCTTCACCTTCCGCTGGCGGCATGACCAGCGGCGCGCGCGGGCTGTAATCGATCTTTTCTTTTTGTGAACTGCCGAGGCCGACGGCCGACAGCGGGTTATTGTCAGAGCCGCAGCCCGAAAGCAGCAGCATGATACCCAAAAAAATGAAACCGTGTTTGAACATGAAACTCACTTCCTCTTTCCGCTCAGGAAAAAACTGTCGAACAGCAGCAAAGCCACACCGCCGACAATCGCGATATCGGCAATATTGAAGATGTACCAATAAAAGTCACGAAAATGCAGCGAAAAAAAGTCCGCAACGCCCTGATGAACAACCCGGTCTAGCGCGTTGCCCAAAGCCCCGCCAATGATCAGGCCAATCGACAGCGCCAGCACGCTGTCCCTGATGCGCGCCAGCCAGAAAAAAAGCCCGATCGAGACAAGTATTTTAAAAGCCGCGAGCGCATATTGCCCGGCTAGCGCACTTTGCGCGAACAGGCCATAGGAAATGCCTTTGTTCCATGTCAGCACTAGGTCGAAAAACGGGGTGATCTCCACGCGGCCGCGCGCACCCAGCTGGTAGATATAAAGTAGCCAGTTCTTGAAAGCCTGATCGATCAGGAAAATGATCAGCGCAACGGCGACGCCGAACGCCGTGAGCGGCCCCCTCCATTGCAGCGTTTTCAGGTCGATGCTTTTCAAGCGCGCGCACCTTGTGCAGCGTGCCATTCATGCAAGGCGGCCGCATCACGTGCTGAGACTTCCGGATATTGCGCATCCGCGCCGATATCATTCGTCACGCGCCATGACCGCGCGCATTTCGTGCCCTCAGCTTTTTTGAACACAACCGCGACACCGTGCACATCACCCAGCGTGAACGCAGGCGCCGGCGCTTCGCCCTGAATAAGTTTAGCGCCGCTGGTGATGCCAACCTCGGCGAAGTCGATATCTTTCACTAATGCGGCCGTCGCCTTGTCGTGCAGGTAGATATCCGGCGCGGCTTCAAGCGAGGAGCCGATCACTTTATTCACGCGCTCGATTTCCAGCGCGCCGGTGATCACTTTGCGGATCTGCCGCACCGTTTCCCATTTGCCGTGCAGCACGTTGTTTTTCCATTCAGCCATTGCTTCAGGGAACGGTTGCAGATGCACGGAAGCATGATCAGGAGAACGCGCGAGCCACGCTTCTTCCGCCGTGAAGCTTAAAATCGGCGCGAGGTAGCGCGCGCTGAACGAGAAAAGAATTTCGACCACCGTCAGCGCGGCCTTGCGACGGTCCGACGAAATCGCATCGCAATACAAGGCATCTTTCCGGATATCGAAGTAAAATGCCGACAGGTCGGTGATCATGAACTGGTTGAGCAGCGAAACGACACGCTTGAAATCATACGCCTGATATGCGGCGATGATTTTTTCATGCAGGCCCGCCAGCTCATGCAGCATGAATTTTTCAAGCTCCGGCATGTTGGCATATTCAACGCGCTCGCTCTCTTTATAATGCGCGAGCGTGCCGAGCATCCAACGCAAAGTATTTCGTAATTTACGATAGGTTTCTGTCGTCGTCTTGATGATCTCATTGCCGATGCGCAGGTCTTCCGAATAATCGGAAGAGGCGACCCACAGCCGCAAAATATCCGCGCCCGATTGCGCGATAATGTCTTGCGGCGCGACCGTGTTACCTTTCGATTTCGACATCTTCTCGCCGTTGTGGTCGACGACGAAACCATGCGTAATCACACTATCATAAGGTGCGCGGCCGCGCGTGCCGCAGCCTTCAAGCAGTGACGACTGGAACCAGCCGCGATGCTGGTCGGACCCTTCGAAATAAATCACGCGGTCGCCTTTGTCGCGATTGACGCGCAATTCGTCGCGGCCTTCGAGCGTGAAAGTGTGCGTGCAGCCGGAATCGAACCAGACGTCAAGCACGTCGGTCACCATTGTCCAGACCGTTTCATCAAACTCCGGCCAGAACCGTTTGGCTGCGCCGTCCGCGAACCATGCATCGGCGCCCTCGGCTTCGAATGCATCGAGAATGCGCCTGTTGACGGCGTCATCCTGCAGGATTTCGCCGCTGTCTTTTTTCGCAAACACGGTGATCGGCACGCCCCAGGCACGCTGGCGCGACATCACCCAGTCCGGCCTGTCTTTCACCATGCCGGTGATGCGGTTTTCGGCGATGGCCGGAAACCATGTCGTATCGGCGATTGCTTTTAGTGCGCGCGAACGCAGCGTGGTGCCGTCGTCCAGCTTCTTATCCATCGCAATGAACCCAGAAGCATCGGGCTTGCCCGGTGCGTCGGCGATGGGTTTATCCATCGCAATAAACCATTGCGGCGTGTTGCGGAAAATCACCGGCGTTTTTGAACGCCAGCTGTGCGGATAGGAATGTTTCAGCCGCCCGCGCGCGACGAGCATGCCCGTTCCCCCCTTTTCTTCTGGGCCTAAAGCTTGAATGACAGCATCGTTCGCATCGCCCTTCGAGCCATCGTCTTTCAGCACGCGTTTGCCTTCAAAGCCCGGCGCTTCTTTGGTGTAAAGACTGTGCTCATCGACGATGTAAGGAATACGCGTATCAATGCCGCGGTCTTCTAATGCACGCGCGTTCGTCATCCACACTTCGAAGTCGTCGCGACCATGGCTCGGCGCGGTGTGTACAAAGCCCGTACCGGCATCGTCAGTGACGTGATCGCCGTCGAGAAGAGGGACAGAAAAATTATAACCTAATTCAAAAAGCGGATGTTGCACCGAAAGCTTTGCAAGCAAGCTTCCGTCGACATCATGAAGTTTCGTGAATTTTTCAACACGCGCTTGTTTGAAGACAGCTTCGGCCAGTTTGTCGGCCAGCACCAGTTTTTCGCCAGCCTTGATCCAATTATCGTCTGGCGCTTCGGTAACTTGATAAAGACCATAAGAAATTTTGTTGGAAAATGAGATCGCTCGATTTCCGGGAATGGTCCACGGCGTCGTTGTCCAGATAACAACTGATGCGCCTTCCAGAGCTTCAATGGGCGTGAGCTGATGTGCCGCCTGCCCAGCGCGCGCTGCCGTATCGCGCAGAGGAATAGGAAACTTCACCCAGACCTGGTCGCTCGTGACATCCTGATATTCAACCTCGGCTTCCGCGAGCGCCGTGCGTTCGGCGACCGCCCACATCACCGGCTTCGAACCGCGATACAGCTGGCCGCTTTTGGCAAATTTTAAAAGTTCTCCCGCGATGACGGCCTCGGCCTTGTAATCCATCGTCGCGTAAGGCTCGGCCCAGTTACCGGTGCCGCCGAGGCGTTTGAATTCTTCACGCTGGACTGACAACCACTTCTCTGCAAAGGCGCGGCACTGGCGGCGAAATTCAACGAGCGGCACCTCGTCCTTGTTCTTGCCCTTGGCGCGATATTCTTCCTCGATCTTCCATTCGATCGGCAGACCGTGACAATCCCAGCCCGGCACATAGGCGCAGTCGAAGCCTGCCATCTGCGTGGAGCGCACAACGATATCTTTCAGAATTTTATTCAGCGCCGTACCGATATGAATGTGCCCGTTCGCATAGGGCGGCCCGTCATGCAGCACGCGGCGGGTGCGTCCGATACCTTGCGCGCGCAACTGGCCGTAAAGACCGGTGTCTTCCCAGCGTTTCAGAATTTCCGGCTCGCGTGCGGGCAGCCCGGCACGCATCGGGAATTCCGTTTCGGGGAGGAACAGCGTCTGCGAATAATCGTTGGCTTTTTCTTTTTTGGCGGCGTCGGTCATGGCCTCATATCATGGGCGAAAGCCCTGTTTGGCAAGCGTATTTTCTTGTCATCCTGAGCGCTAGCGAAGGATCTCGTCGGGATTCTTCGGCTTCGCCTCAGAATGACACTCAAATTTGCTCGAATTTGGCCTGCAGGAATGTGACAGGCGCCGCAACAGCTTTCGCAACCTTAGCGCGCACGGCGTCGACGTCGCGGCCCATCTGGCGCACCAGCATTTCCACATCCTCGAATTTTTCTTCTGCCCGCTCGAAATCGATGAATTCGATGCGCAGTTTCTGCCCGTAAAGATCGCCCGAAAAATCAAGCACGTGCGCCTCCAGCAATGGCGCGCCGCCGCCGAACTGGATCCGCCCGCCGAAATGCACGGCCGCCGCATACCAGAAGCCGCCAGCTTGCGCCCGCGCCGCATAGACGCCGTGCTTCAACCGGCAATCCGGCGAGAGCGCGACATTCGCCGTCGGGAAACCCAAAGCGCGGCCGCGCTTGTCGCCATGCTGGACTTCGCCCTCTTTAAACCAGCGATAGCCCAGCAGATTATTGGCGCGCGGTACATCGCCGTTTTCAAGCGCATCGCGAATGGCGGACGACGAGACGGCGAGATTGTCCGCACCGTTCTGCGGCGCGATCAGCGTCACGTCGGCGCCGCGTTGCTTGGCCAGTTCGCGCAGCACATCCGGCGTGCCGGTACGGCCCTTGCCGAAATGAAAATCGTACCCGGCCACGATATGCGAAGCGCGGTAACCATCCACAAGCATGGCAACGAAATCGTCCGCGCTCATGCCCGCCAATGCCGCATCGAATGTCTTGACGATCATGCCCTGCAGGCCCGTCGCCTCGAACAGCTGGGCCTTTTCGGCGAGCGATGTCAGCTGGAAAACCGGTGCGTCAGGTTTGAAGAAACTGCGCGGATGGGGCGAAAAAGTCAGCGCCAGCGCCGCCCGCCCCTCGCGCTGCGCAATGAGCCGCGCTGCCGAAATCACGGCCTGATGGCCAAGATGCACACCGTCAAAATTACCGATCGCCATGACGGCATTGGCAAAACGGTCCGGCAGCTGGTCGTTGTGGGAAAAAATTTCAAACACGGGGAAAACTTTGGGTTTCAGCCTTTCTTCCACGCCACCCCGCCTGAAAGCAAGCAGCACGCATTAACTTCCCGTTGGGAAAAACGGGCGTATCCTTCAAGAAAGGCCTTTTCGGGCCGCTCTGCAAATCTTTTCTGCAACAAGGACTTAACCGAATGCCTGATTCCAACATGCCGATTCTGGTCGTCGACGACTTCCGCACCATGACAGGCATCATCCGCAATCTTTTGAAACAGCTCGGTTTTGTCGACATCGACGAAGCCAGCGACGGCAAACAGGCATTGCAGAAAATGCATGAACGCCAGTATGGCCTCGTCATCTCGGACTGGAACATGGCGCCGATGAGCGGTTTCGAACTCCTGCAGACGGTGCGCGCCGACGCGAACCTCTCGAAAGTGCCGTTCATCATGATCACGGCGGAATCGAAAACCGATAATGTCTCGGCCGCCCGCAATGCCGGGGTGAGCAACTATATCGTCAAGCCTTTTAACGCGACGACGCTGAAGGGCAAGATCGACGCGGTTTTCGCGGACTGATTTTTTTAAGCTGTCATCGCCGCGCTGACGGCATCCGCCGGCGCAACCTCATCCAGCACATCGGCTTTCACCGGGCGCGGCGGCGCGAAAAGGAAACCCTGCGCATATTGCACGTCATAATCGAGAAGATCGATGACGATCGATTCCGCCTCGATGCGGTCGGCAATCAGCGTGATGCCGTAACGCGCCAGCAGGTTTGAAAGATCGGCCGGGTGAATATCGCTCGGCAAATCGATGGCGCGGCCAAGCAGGACTTCGGCAGGAATTTTCACTGCGCCAAAACCGCGGTCGAACAGGCCTTTCACATCGATACGCAGATCGCGCACATTATCGAGCGAGAAGCGGAAGCCGAGTTCCGAAATCGCCGCCATGCTTTCAAACTCCAACGGGCCGAGATTGTTGTAGGCCGCTTGCGAAATTTCCAGCGTCAGCGAGCTGGCCAATGCGCGGTTGGCGGAAAGGAATTCAACCAGCGACGTGAAAGAATTTCCGCCGCTCAGCGTTGCCGATGTCAGGTTGACCGTGACGCCGATATCCTTGTTGCGCGTCTGCATACGTCGCACCAGTTGCACGGCGCGGAACAGCACCAGCGTGTCGAAGGTAATGCCGAGATCACCGTTGTTGAGATAATCGAGAAAATCTTCCGGCAGTAGCGTGTCGCCGTTTTCGGTACGCAGGCGGCTGAGAACTTCATAGGATTTGATCTTGCGCTGCGGCAGCGTCACGATCGGCTGCAGCATGATTTCGATACGGCCGGAATCGATGATTGAGCGCACGACTGAGGTCGCTTCAGCAACACTGAGATGGCCGAGACGGCCCTTGCGCTGGTTCTGCTGCTGCGCAGGCACATTCGCCGCAGGCATTTCTTCAATAAAATGCTGTTGCGGCCCATGCATTTCCTGCACATGCGCCATTTCTTCCGCGCGCCCGCCTTTTTGCAGGAATGACGGAGACTGCCGTGACGACTGGATCAGCGCATAATGTTGCTGGAGCGTATTGGTAATTTCACCTATCTGAGCATTTATTCTCCGGTAAGACAAGAA
>JAZKID010000058.1:7186-8986 GCA_040385045.1 Pseudomonadota bacterium
AATTTCACCCATCTCGGTGGCAAGGCCCTGCATCGCGCCGCGCAGTGTCGCAACGTCCTGCGCCGCACGGACGACGCCCGCCTGTTCAAATGCGTTCACTTTATTGTTCATCACCGCGATGTCGCGCGTGATGTTTTCAAGCGCACGGCCAAGATCCTGCATGTTTTTTCCGCTTTCGCGCCGGTCACGCGAACGCCACGCCGTCATCTGCAAAATGATCAGGAAGCCGAACAGGGCGAGCGAAACCATAATGGCGCTCTCGAGGCTCAGGCTGAAAAGAAGATAGCTGACGCCGCCCATCGACACTGAAATCAGCGCCATGGCGGTAATAATAACGGCCTGCCCCAAAAAGCTCATCACTTAAACTCTCGTCTCAACGCACGCTCGAATCGCGCGACCCTATTCCATCATATCATAATCCGGGAAGGCATGCATTTCAGCGCGGGTGCGGCATTCATGCAACAGTTCCGCGCCGATTTTATCGTGCCGCTTGAAGTTTTCCCCCGCCTCATTTCTAACTCAGCCATCGATTCCAAGGGCGGCGCGGGGCGCGTTGTCCTTTTTCTTACAATCTGGGGGCACTTCCATGTGGGTTCAAAAATTCGCGTTTTCGCGTTTAAGTCTCGTTGCGGCCGTTATCGGCGCTGGCCTTTCGCTGGCCGGCTGCGTTACCGATACGGCAGCGGTCAACCGTTCTTCGATTGACAATCAGGTCGGTTTTTCATCCTCGCGCCGCGTTGTCGCATGGAACGGCAAAGAGCGTGCAGGCACAATCGTCATCAGCACAAACCGCCGCACACTGGCGCTGGTTCAGAAAAACGGCGAAGCGCTTGAATACGATGTCGGCGTCGGCCGTCCCGGCTTCACATGGACAGGTATGAAAACAGTTTCCGAAAAGCGGATCTGGCCGGGCTGGACACCGCCCGCGCAAATGCACAAACGCCAAAGAGGCTTGCCGGGCCACATGGCTGGCGGCATCCAGAACCCGCTCGGCGCACGCGCGCTGATCCTCGGCTCCAGCCTGTACCGCATCCACGGCTCCAACGATCCACAGACGATCGGCCAGGCGGTTTCGTCAGGCTGCTTCCGCATGAACAATGCGGACGTGATGGACCTGTTCGAACGCGTTCGCGTCGGCACACCGGTTATCGTTCGCAGCTAACGTAATTTAAAAAACAAAAAGCCCGCTTTTTTTCGAGCGGGCTTTTTTTATATTCAGATTTTTATTTATAGATTATTTCAACCAGCATCATTCTTCATCGAAGTACGCGTTGACTGAAGTCAGGTATTCAACCATGGCTTCACGCCGCTGAACATCAGGCTGCATGTCATTGGCCGTGATAAGGCCCGCGACAAAAAATTCATCCAGATCCAGTTTTTTTGCTTCTCGCACAATTTGCTTTTTACCTTTTTGCAACATGCGCGACACGATGATGTCCGTATCTGTGTTTCTGGCTTTCGCCGCGCAGTAAACATACGCCGCACCGGCGCAAAGATACAAAGCGCCGTCTTTGACGAAGCCCGGCGTTTTCGCCACAAACCCCTGCCGTTTCAGGACGTCGATTGTATTTTCGATAAGGTCGATGTTGACTGCAGTCTCAGGATTTAATTCGGTCGTGAGCATTGGCATACCTCCGCGTTTGTTTGCGCTTTAAAGCACCCTGAGGCTAGCAAAGGAACGGCAGAAGGCAACTCACTTTATCCCGGTTATTCCGGCTTGTGACACACGGCCTCGATATTGTGCCCGTCGGGATCGCGCACGAAAGCGCCGTAGTAGTTTTCATGATAATGCGGGCGAAG
>JAZKID010000058.1:8996-11372 GCA_040385045.1 Pseudomonadota bacterium
CCGCTAAAGCTGCTTTGTAAAACGCGTCAACCTTGGAGCGCGTCTCGACACGGAAACAGATATGCACAGGGGGTGTCGTTTTGCCTTCGCCGCCGATCCAGAAATCCGGCTTGCCGTCTTTTCCAAAACCGCACGCCGCAAAACCCGACGGGTTCACATCTGCGGGAACTTCCATAATGAAGAAAATATCGAGGGGAGCGAGAGCTGCGGCGTAAAATGCCTTTGCAGCTTCATAATCTGAAACGCCGAAACCAACGTGATCAATGATCATTTGTTCCCATGCCCCAAAAAAATTATTGTTCTTAACCTCATGCCTTAAACGGGCTTTGTCCGGTTTAAGACATTGTAACGACGGGAAAAACCCTTAACTCTGCAAACAGTTGAAGCACGTGGCCGGTACTCGGGCACACTCCAGCTTGACTACAACACTGAGCTTATCAATGGGTTCCCTTTCCACGCAAAATCAGCTTCTGCAAACGCTCGACCCTGCCGATCTGGCATTTTTAAAGCCTTATTTCGAGGATGTCTTTTTGCCGCTTCAGCATGTGCTGGAAAACCCGAACAAGCCTATCGAAAATGCCTATTTTCTTGAAGGAGGCATTGCGTCGATCGTCGCCAACCTTGAAGGCAAGCAGATCGAAGTCGGCATCATCGGGCGCGAAGGCATGGTCGGGCATATTCTTTCGCAAGGCGTCGACCACTCGCCCTTTGAAACCTTCATGCAGGGAGAAGCAACCGCGAAAAAAATCAGCGCTGCGGATTTGCGCATCGCTTTTCAGAAACGGCCCGCCATCCAGCAGCATTTTCTTTATTATGCGCGCGCCTTTTCGATCCAGATATCCTACACCGCTTTAACGAACGCGGTCGCACTGCTGCAGGAGCGCATGGCGCGCTGGCTGCTGATGACGCAGGACCGGATGGGCACCAGTTCCGTTTCGCTGACGCACCAGTTCTTGTCGTTGATGCTGGGCGTACGCCGCTCGGGTGTCACCGACGCCATTCACCAGCTGGAAGGCGCAGGCCTGATCAAGGGAACGCGCGGCTGCATCGAAATCCGCGACCGCAAAGGTTTGGAAAAACTGGCAGGAGACCATTACGGACCCTCCGAACGCGAGTTCAAGGAATTGCTCGGCTATTTTCCCGGGCAGTCGTAACTGCCGTTACGCGCCACTGACAGCTTTTTTGATGCCGGCGATTTGCGCAGCGGCTTCGGCAGCCATGCGTTCATGGTTCTTGATGATATTTAGCGTCGAGTCATTGCCATCGCCATCTGCGATATAAAGCGTGCCACGTTTCAGCTCTTCGAGATATTTGGTCTCGCGCGCCAGCACATCTTCCCAATATGCCAGTGATTGCGGCCCCGAAACGTTCTGATCCATGATGTGCAGCTTTCAACACTGTCATGAAAAAAAATCAATACGCTGAAAGGCTTTGGACGAAACCGCACAGAACGTTTGGGAAATACCAGCTTTTTAGGCGACCGAATTGATCAGCTTTTTTAGCGTGTCAAACAGCTGTTCGATTTCCTGACGCGAGATGATCAGCGGCGGTGTTAGCGCAATCGTATCGCCGGTGACGCGGATCATCAGGTTGTGTTCATGAAAAGCGCGGTCGAGCAACTCAAGCCCGCGCTGGCCGACGAGCTCGGGGCGCGACGACAGCTCGATACCGGCTGTTAAACCGATGGTGCGGATGTCGATGACATTTTTCGTGCCCTTCAGTTCCATCGCGCAGTCGGCCCAGAAATCTTCGCTTTCCTTCGCGCGGTTGAAGAGATCTTCCTCGAGATAAACGTCGAGCGCCGCATTCGCTGCCGCAATCGCCAGCGGGTGCGCGGTGTAGGTATAACCGTGCGGGAATTCCGCGACGTGATCCTGCGTGCCGCCTTGCATGAAAGCGTTGTAAATATCGGACGACGCCATCACGCCGCCCATCGGCACGGTGCCGGATGTCACACCTTTTGCAAACGTGATCATGTCCGGCTCAATGCCGTAACGCTCGGAGGCCCACAGATGGCCGAGACGTCCGAAACCGGTGATGACTTCGTCGAAGATCAGCAGGATGCCGTGCTTCTTCGTAATCTCGCGCAGTTTTTCGAGATAACCTTTCGGCGAGGGCACCACGCCGCCCGAACCCTGCATCGGCTCGGCGATCACGGCGGCAATCGTCGACGGATCATTGAGGTAAATAATCTTCTCGAGCTCTTCCGCCATCGCGGCGCCGCCCTCGGGCTGGCCTTTGATGAACGTCTGGTCGTAGGAATGCGTGGATGACAGGTGGCTGACATTCGGCAGCAGCTGACCGTTATACATACGGCGGTTGAACGGAATGCCGCCGACCGAAATGCCGCCGAAGCCGACACCATGATAAGCGCGC
>JAZKID010000059.1:0-9061 GCA_040385045.1 Pseudomonadota bacterium
TAAACACGCCGCGTTTAAGATTAATGGCGGGAAAAAGTTGCTGAATTACTAGAATAAGCCATGATCGGTCATAGCGGATAAGGGATATTCATGAGCAACGACATTTTTTCTTCTATCATGACAGTTGCAAGCGGCGTGAGTGGCCTTGAGCGGTCTGTCACAGGGCAGAGCATTTTTAGCGAGACTGTCATCGACATGGCGACAAAGCTTGTCAATCCGCTTCTTCAGAATTCGGAAAACAGCCAGCAGAATGTCGGCAGCACCGATAGTACCGTCGATGGGCAGAAAAACAATCCTGTCCCAAATATGGGCGACGCGCGTGACCGGTTGAGCGAGATCGATGCCAATAAAGACGGTTTTCTGACTGTCAAAGAAATGAAGGATGCCGCGAAGAAAGACGGCTTTGTCGGCTTGAAATGGAAATGGGGCTTTATTCCTTTTGCCGATCAAAAACTCTCGCGTGAAGAGTTTGACGATTTCGCGGCCAAGCACGGTCTGCCGCCGAATTCCTTCGATACCGTTGCGGCCTACGACGGAGATGCACGAACGGTTTCCAAAAAAGATCTGAAGAAGCTTGTGGAAGCTCAGGGCGATATTATTCCGAATTCGGATGGAAAAGAAAAAGGCCTTTCGATCGAAAAGCTTTTGCTTGCGCAGGGCATCACATCGGCGGCAAAAACAATCGTTAATACTGCCAACACGGCTGCACAGACAGTTGCCGATGCGGTGACAGGTAATCAATCAGGCAAGGTTGATGATACGCAGAAAACCAGTGCCGAGGTCATCGCATGGCTGAAGCCGCTCGATACGAATAATGACGGCTATGTCGAAGAAAAAGATGTGATGAAAAATCAAGCCGCAGTCGACGCCGTGTTGAGTGGCGGCGGTATGGATAAAACAGAATTTACTGCCTTGGGATTACCAGCCGATCAGTTCACCAAAATTTCCGGCGGCGATGAACTGATTACGATTGCCGATTTGCAAGCCTACGTCGCCAAGCATGGCAAAGACGGCCGCATCAAAGTTGCTTAAAAAATCCGGCAGGCGTTTTACCCGCCGGGTTTCTTCAAAGTTTTTAAGCTTCACCAACCGTATCGAGAATAACGGCGTCGATGGCTTCATCGGCGCTTTTCCCTGCCCAGACCACGAACTGGAAGGCCGGGAAATAACGCTCCGTCGTCTCGACGGCTGTGGTGACCATGCGCTCCACCTGTGCCGGGTTCACGTCCATCCCGCTGCCGAGCAGCAGCGTCTGGCGGAACATCAGCATGCCTTCCTTGGCCCAGATGTCGAAATGGCCAAGCCAGAGGCGTTCATTGATGCGCGCGAGAAGCTCAAGTACTTCGCCGCGGCGGCGGTCGTTCACCCTGAAATCGAAAGCGCAGGCAAGGTGCAGGCCCTGCATCTCTTCAAGCCAGGTGAAAGAGACATGATAATCCGCGTAATTGCCTGCCATGGAGATTGTGATTTCATCGTCGCCCGAGCGGTCGAAAATCCAGTCATTGCGCTCTGCGAATTGTTCGATGGCGTCAACCGGATTTCCGATCTGCGCATATTCGATATCGATGAGAGACATGACGAACTCCTTGGCTGGACGGTGGTGGAAAAAACACGCACATGCCGAAGCAGCGCCAGATCAAGGGCGGCATAAAGCAGTGCGAACGGAGGGTTTTCAGCTCTTGGCTGAGACATGACGCGCGGGGAGAAAAGATAAGTCTTCACTCTGGCATCCCAAAGGCTCGAATCGAGCCCACCCATTTATGATACATGCAGAACGGTAAAGACGGCGTATCAATTTCGCGCGAAGAGAGCGAAAAACATCAATAAAGACGTTGATGTCAGCTGTTGCGGGCCTTGACCAGCGCTTCGAGCGATTCGATGCGCGCCTTCAGCGCTTCATTTTCTTCGCGCGCTTTGGCGGCCATCTCTTGCACGGCTTCGAATTCTTCGCGCTTTACGAGGTCCATGTTGCCGAGCATTTTTTCAGCCTGCAGGCGGAAGAAGCTTTCGCCTTCCTGCCAGAGGCCTTCGGCGAAACCGGCGGCATTCGTCATGGCGCCGGCAAACTGGTCGAAAAACGGGTTTTTGCTCTGTGTCATAGATGATCATTTAGGCATTCTGCCGTGCGCTTGCAAGTGAGCGCGCAGGATGGCATGCCTTCAATGAATCAGAGGCTTATTCTTGTTTTTTGCACTTCCTTTTCCCGTCATTGATCCGGTGATGATCGAGCTCGGCCCGTTCGCGGTGCGCTGGTATGCGCTCGCCTATATCGCCGGCATCCTTCTCGGCTGGTGGGTGGCGCAACACATCGTGAAACATGCCGAGCTTTTTCAGGGCAACAAGCCGCCGCTGACAACAGCCAATCTCGACGATTTTCTGGTCTGGGCGATGCTGGGCATCGTGCTTGGCGGGCGGGTCGGCTTCGTGCTGTTTTACAACCTGCCGCATTACATCGAAAACCCTGCGCAGATTTTGCAGGTCTGGAACGGCGGCATGTCGTTTCACGGCGGTATGGCGGGGTCTATTCTCGCCACTTATCTTTTCGCACGTCGCCGCAACATTCCGTTCCTGACTTTGATGGATGTCGTCGCTGCGGTCGCGCCGTTGGGTCTTTTTTTCGGCCGCATCGCCAATTTCGTGAACGGCGAACTTTACGGTCGCGCCAGTGATGCCCCATGGGCAGTGATGTTCCCGCGCGGCGGTTATGTGCCGCGCCATCCCAGCCAGCTTTATGAAGCCGGGCTTGAAGGTATTATCCTGCTGACTATTTTGATGGTGGCGGTTTGGGTGCTGAAAGCGCTGAAAAAGCCCGGTATTGTCGGTGCGCTGTTTCTCGCCGGTTACGGTGCGTCGCGTTTCATCGTCGAATTTTTCCGCGAGCCCGATACGCAACTGGGTTACCTGTGGGGCGGCGCGACGATGGGACAGTTGTTGTCGCTGCCGATGATCGCCGTGGGCATCGGTTACATTATTTATGCATTACGCAAGAAAGAAACAGTATGAACGCCGCCGCTGCCGAGCCAAAATTGCCGCTCGAAAAAATCCTCCGCGAACAGATCGCGCATGAAGGCAGTATCAGCATCGCCGATTATATGGCGCTGGCTCTCAGCCATCCGCAGCACGGTTATTACGTCACGCGTGATCCGTTCGGGCAGGGCGGTGATTTCACGACATCGCCGGAAATCTCGCAGCTGTTCGGTGAAATGTTCGGCGCATTCATTGCCGCCGAATGGATGGCGATGGAAAAACCGTCCGCGCTCAATGTCGTCGAATGCGGCGCGGGTCGCGGCACGCTGATGCGCGATGCCTGCCGTGTTTTTGAAATCGTGCCCGATCTCATTCAAAGTTTACATCTGCACCTGATCGAAATCTCGCCTAAATTGCGCGATGTACAAAAGCTCAGCCTGCAAGGTCGCAAGGTCACTTGGCATGACAATCTTGATAGCGTGCCGGACGGTCCGTTTGCGTTGATTGCCAACGAGTTTCTTGATGCCTTGCCCATCGAGCAGTTCGTTTATGAAGGCGGCCAGTGGCGCGAGCGGCGCATTGGGTTACAAAATGGCACGCTGACATTCGTCAGCGGCGATGTTGCGGATATTCACGTAATCGCCAATGAAGGAAATATTTTTGAAAAATCGCCTGCGCGTGAAGGTTTCATGCGCGATGTTGCGATACGCTGCATGAAGCGGAAGGGCTTTGCCGTTTTCGTCGATTACGGCCATGTCCGTAGCGGCATCGGCGACACCTTGCAGGCTGTGCGTGGCCATGAATATTTTGATGTGCTGCGCAATCCCGGCAGTGCCGATCTTACCTCGCATGTCGATTTTTCAGTTCTGAAGAAAATTGCCGACACGCAGGGCTGCGATGTTTACGGTCCTGCCGGGCAGGGATCATTCCTGAAGAGTTGCGGCATTACCGAACGCGCGGCTTTGCTCGCGCAAAAAAATCCGGCGGCGGATGTTGCCTCCGCGCTGCACCGGCTGACATCGCCCGATGAAATGGGCGAACTGTTCAAGGTGATGATCATCGCATCGCCTGAAGTGCCGTTCGTGCTGCAGGCTTTCGAGTGACACGCTCGCTGCTGACGGCAAAAAATCTCTCAGGATTGCCAAAACTGCGGCACGGATTTTTCACGCGCTGCGGCGGCGTCTCACAAGGCGTCTACCAAAATCTTAATTGCGGGCTTGGCTCGAACGATGAGCGCGCACGCGTTTTGCAGAACCGCGCCTATGTTGCGGGTACGATGAATGTCGCCGCCAACAGGCTGGTGACGCCGTATCAGGCGCATACCGTCGATGTCGTGGTTGTCGACAAGCCATTCGACGGCGAACCGCCGAAAGCGGATGCACTGATCACACGCACGCCGGATATCGCCATCGCGATTTCGACAGCCGACTGCACGCCCATTTTATTATGCGACCCCGATGCGCGCATCATCGCTGCCGTTCATGCAGGCTGGCGCGGTGCGGTTGGCGGCATTCTTGTCGCAACGATTGAAAAAATGGTGTCGCTTGATGCGCGTGTAGATCGCATCATGGCCGCCATCGGCCCGGCCATCCAGCAGCAGAGCTATGAGGTCGGCGAAGATGTCATAAGCGCGGCGCAGGCGCGCGATTCATCCTATGAACGGTTTTTCAGACCGGCCAAAGCGGGCCATGCTATGTTCGATGTGCCCGGCCTTGTGATGGCCGAGCTGGCGAAGGCCGGCGTGACAAATATCGAAAATCTCGGCCGCGATACTTATGCCGAAGAAGAGCTGTTTTTCAGCTATCGCCGCATGACACACCGCAAAGAGGCCGATTATGGCCGCCATCTGCACGCGATTGTGCTTGAACAATAAGCGCTGCCGCGCTAGGTGCAATGCAGCATTTAAGGGAGTTTGAGCGATGAAGCTGGTGGCCGGAAATTCGAACCGACCCTTGGCGGAATCTATCGCGGCTCATCTCGGCCTCCCGCTTGCGAAAGCTATGGTCCGGCGCTTTGCCGACATGGAAGTTTTTGTTGAAATTCTTGAGAATGTGCGCGGCGAAGACGTGTTCGTTCTGCAATCGACGAGCTTCCCCGCCAACGACCACCTGATGGAATTGCTGATCCTGATCGACGCATTGCGCCGCGCCTCCGCGCGCCGCATCACGGCGGTCATGCCGTATTACGGTTATGCGCGGCAGGACAGGAAGCCCGGCCCGCGCACGCCAATCTCTGCGAAACTTGTCGCCAACCTGATTACGCGTGCTGGTGCAGACCGCGTGCTGAACATCGATCTCCATGCAGGGCAAATCCAGGGCTTTTTCGATATTCCGGTCGACCATCTTTTTGCCGGGCCGGTTCTGGTTCGCGATGCAAAGGAAACGAAACCGAACGGCAATCTTACGGTAGTGTCGCCCGATGTCGGCGGCGTGGTGCGCGCACGCTCGATGGCGAAACGCCTCGATGCGCCGCTCGCGATCGTCGACAAGCGACGCGAACGCGCGGGCGAGTCCGAAGTGATGAACATCATCGGTGAAGTGGAAGGCCGCGAATGCATCATGATCGACGACATCGTCGATTCAGGCGGCACGCTTTGCAATGCCGCTGATGCCCTTTTGAAAGCGGGCGCAAGATCCGTCTCGGCCTATCTCACCCATGGCGTATTGTCAGGTGGTGCGGTGACGCGCATCGCCGCATCGAAACTCAGTGAGCTTGTCATTACCGACACCATCATGCCGACAGAAGCGGTGAGGGTGGCGCGCAATATCCGCGTGCTTTCCGTCGCCCCTCTGCTGGGCGAAGCGATCGCGCGTATTTCGAAAGAAGAGTCGGTATCCAGTTTATTTGATTGAAAACGAGATATCATTTAAAGCGTTGACAATTCGCGCCAAAGCTTAATACTCACGGCATATTCTATCCATAATTACAGGTAAACTATGAGAAATACGATTGCTTTGAGTGGTGAGAGCTTAAATGCCAGCGTGATGGAAATCTCTCCTCGATTTTCTACCAGTTTAAAAACCGCTTCTGGCTGCGACGAAAATCTCCTGAAAAAAGCTGTCGATGCGGCCAAACAAAATCTCAGCGATCTGAACGTTACAAAAGCGCAGCTTAATAAAATTAAATCCTTTCTCGATGAGATTAAAAATTCCAATCCTAATTGGAGAAACTTTTTGCAGAAGGGTGCTGATGCTTACGTCACGGTTCAGGATGAAATCAATTTTATTATCGAGGGCCTAAACAAACTAAGCACAACATCAATCATTTTAGGCAAAGCCAAACTCGGCAAGTGGTTAAATTTGAATGCCGGTTGGGTCGATGATTTTTTGAATTATTTTGATGGATATCAGCGATCCATTCAGACCTATGAGCCTATTTTTCAAAGAGACCTGAAGCAGGCGGAGCAGGACCTCGCAGATTGCCAGGCATCCGGCAAACAATCGCAGGAACAAGTGGAAACCGAACGGCAGCGTGTTGCGCTTGATGGGGACAAGGTGGTCATTTCCGACGGTTATCCGTCGATGGGACCGCCTGATCCGAACCAGATTTACAAACCTCCGGCCAAAACATCGCAAGACGTTCTCAAGGAATGGTTGTCCGGATTAAAAACGCCGCCGACGGCGGAACAGTGGCGCATTGCGGAAGAGATCAGACGGCAGCAGGGCGGCACGGGCTGGAAAAAAGGCAGTGTGATGTGGCGGCTGTTCAACGATTTTGATGTCAATTCTGCGCCTTTCCTCGATCCCGAAAGCACGCTCGAAGCTGGTCTGATTGCCGCAACGGCAACGGCCGTGATCGCCGGGTCCTACCTCCTTATTCCTGTGGGTGGCCCGGCCTGGCTTCCCAAACTGGCTTTTAGCAGTGTCGGCCTGATCATGCTGGGCGGCGCGACAGATGCAAAGGCGGCCGAGCCTGAAGATGTCCGTTTCGACTATGATACCAAATCAAAGTCCGATCCCACCTTCACGCCCAAAACTTATGGCGATTGCGTAAAACTGGATGAGACGCGCATGGTCTATTATCGCGACCGTGAAACGGGTGCGATCAGGTCGGGCGAGTGGCCTTTGTTTGAACGTATCTCAGACAAGCAGAAGTTCGCGATCTATCCAAAATCGGGCGATTTTGAATTTGCGGTCGAAGGGCAGAATTTTAAAGTCCTGCAAATTCCATATGAGACAAACAGGCCAAAAAATCTCGATCTGAATGTCGCACCAAAAATCAACGACGCAGCGGGCTTCAGGTTCAAGGTGCAAATCAAGGACGAGAAGAGGCCGCAACCTGTGCCCCAGCCGGCACCGACGCCGGTAAGTAATTTAAAAGAGCAAATCTGACGCAAGAAAGATAAAACATGCCTGAGACGTCTGGAAACAAAAGATATGAGTTTACATTTGGTATCGAAAGCCTTGGTGAGTTGCGCGCATTTGAAAGTGCGAACACAGGCGATGACTATATGGATAGTGTCAAAAGAGCTTATGCAACCCTTCAAGAATATGAAAAGAAAAGCAGCGCCGCATCTGCATTGCTAGCAGCTTCGGCGATGCCACCAAAATGGAAGAAAAACAGAAAGAAAAACAAGTAGACTTTTTCGGGTTTAAACGATAAAAAAAACTTGCCCCTGCTCCACCCCTGGAGGCTGCGGGGCCCTTTCGGTCGCGGGTTGCGGCCATTTTTACTTGAAGGATCAACAAGATGAGTGCGCAAAAGCAGAACAAGCAGTTCAAAGCGACAGCGCGTCCGCGGGCGGGTAAGGGGGCCGCACGGGCTACACGTCGTGAGGGACGAGTCCCAGCTGTGATTTACGGTGGCAAAGAGCCGCCTCTCTCCATTTCCCTTGATTACGTCGAAGTCGAAAAATCGATTTTCGCTGGTCACTTCCTGTCGACAGTGTTCAGCATCGACGTCGACGGTAAGCAGATGCGCGTGATTCCGCGTGATTACCAGCTGGACCCGGTGCGCGATTTCCCGACGCATGTCGATTTCCTGCGCATCGTCGCCGGTTCGAAAATCCGCGTCGACATTCCGGTGCACTTCAAGAACAACGAAGCATCACCCGGCCTGAAGGCTGGCGGTGTGATCAACATCGTCGAGCATTCGATCGAACTGCTTTGCCCGCCGGATGAAATTCCGCAGGAAATCATGATCGATCTCACCGGTCTAGAAATCGGCGACAGCATTCACATCAACGACATCAAGCTGCCGGAAAATGTCACGCTGCGCGACAAGTCGAACTTCACGGTTGCGACCATCGCAGCGCCGGTGAAGGAAGAAGTCATCGCGACGACAGCGCCGGTTGCCGGTGTCACCGAAGCGGCGAAGGGCGGCGAACCTGCACCTGCTGCTGGCGATGCGAAAGCTGGCGATGCAAAACCTGCTGAAGCCAAAGGCGACAAGAAGTAATTCTGATCGTCAAGGGGTTCACCCAAGAGGTAACTCATGACATGGCTGATTGCGGGGCTGGGTAATCCCGGCCCCCGTTACGCACAGAACCGGCACAATATCGGCTTTATGATTGTCGACGCGCTCGGCGGCGCGCATGGCCGCGGCGCATGGCGCACACGGTTTGTTGCCGAAACCATGGATGCGGAATTCGGTAAGGAGCGCGTCCTGCTGATGAAGCCGATGACGTATATGAACGACAGCGGGCAGGCGGTCGGCGAGGCCCTGCGCTATCTCAAAATTCCTGTCGAAAAGCTGATCGTCATTCATGACGAGCTGGATCTCGCGCGCGGCAAGGTGCGCATCAAGAACGGCGGCGGCGATGCCGGGCATAACGGCCTGAAATCCATTACCGCGCATTGCGGACCATATTATAAACGCGTGCGCATCGGCATCGGCCATCCGGGCGAAAAATCCGCCGTGCATTCGCATGTGCTGAAAGATTTCGCGAAGGAAGACGAGGCGTGGGTTGCTGCGCTGTGCGATGTGATAGCGAAAGATGCTGCGCTGCTTTTAGCGGATGATGATTCCGTACTGATGAACCGCATCGACCTTGCGGTTCGTGACAAAATTCCGCAGGACAAGATAAAGGAAAAAGAAAATGGGCTTTAAGTGCGGCATCGTTGGCCTGCCGAATGTCGGCAAATCGACACTTTTC
>JAZKID010000060.1:0-2925 GCA_040385045.1 Pseudomonadota bacterium
TGGCCGGAACGATGGAAACCTATCAGCGCTCGCAAAGCGAAAACGTGCAGCAGCTGATGGTGCTGCAGGAGCAACTTGTGCAAAATGCAAAACCGATGGCGCAAGGGCAGGGCGCGCCTGTTTCTATCGATGCCGCGCAAATTGAAACGGCCGTGCAAACGGCCGTCGCGCGTTCACTCAACCAGTTGCCGACATTTACGGGTGACGGAACCGAGCTGACAAAAGAACAGGCTGCAAGGCTTGAAGAAATGCGCGCAAACTTGCAGGCACTCGGCAAAGAAGGCGGCGTCGAAGATTTGCGGGCGCAGGTGAAAAGCCTCGAAGACAACATGGCTGCGGGTTTTACTGGCATGACGCGTGCCGTCGAAACGATTTTCTCAAGCTATGCGGAAAAGCTGCCGCGCGGTTTTGCGCAGAAAACGGCTGGTCCATCGGCGCAGGTTGCCGATGGTGCTGAACCTGTGGGCGAAGTCAAAGAGGTTGAATTGGCCGATCACGAAGAAATGGTGCGGCGACTCTATTCAAAAGTGGCCGAACATTATCATCCAACCGGTTCCGACGATTAAAGGACACGCGCCATGTTTTTCAGAAAAATACGTGATCTGGTCCGCAACGGCATCTTGAAAATTCCGTATCTTCAGCCGCGTTATGTCCGCCGCCACAAGCGCTACAGCTGCTGTATCGTCGCCGCAATGCATGTGACTGAACGTCACTTCGAAATCGAAGGCGTCATTCTTGAACTTTCGCAGGGCGGGCTGCTGTTCCGCCAGGCGTCGCGTTATATCATGGATCGTTCGCAGGAATTTGTTTCGATCCGTTTCGAAGGACTGGTGCTCACCGGCCAGATCGTCAATATCAGCTCGCAAGGTTACGGCGTGTTGTTCGATGAAGAACTGACGGCCGACCGCGTGCAGATGCTGATCACAACGTATGGTCTGCGCACATTAAAAGCGCGGCCAAACTCCATGCCTCAAGGCGCGCCACAGCTCGCGTAAACCCTTTATTTATAAGCACTATACGGCTTATTAAGGTTAATGCGCGCATAATCATATCTGTAGGGGCGCGTTTTCGCCTCATGAAGTTTTGCGGGTATGAAACAGTTCGTTCGTTCAGTTGTAGTTGCGCTTTGTGTCGCTTTGCCAGCCGGTGCGTTTTTCGCCGGTTCTGCATATGCGCAGAATGATTCGATACAGCAAAACCGCGGCATTCGTCTGAACGGACCTCTCGGCGCATTATTCGGGCGCTCCGCGCTACCAAAACCCGCACCGATTGTTCAGCAGGCTATCCGCACACCGCAAATAATACCTGAAGCGGCACCTGCGAAAGCGCGCGAAGATATTAATGATTATGAAATTCCGCAGCCACTGCCGCGCCCGCCGAATTACGTTCTGAATTCGGAACAGCCGTCATCTGAATTGCCTGCCATCGATGGTACAGAAAAAGAAGCACCGCAACTTGTACCGGCTTCGCAACCTGCGCCCGCAACACCGGAGCCGGAAAAACAGAAGCCTGCCGAGCCGCAGAAAAAAATCTATCCCGTCAAGGTGAAGGTCGCTTCGGCGGATGACAGCGTCTTCACGATGCCGACTGCCGGCGATTTCGGCATGATGGTGCCCGATATGCCGCGCGATGTGATGCGCGCGCCGCTGGTCGGTAATTCGTTTTTTATGCCGCGCATTGAAGTGGCATCGCTTACTCCCACAGTTGATTCATTTGGCATGCCGTTCCCGATGCGGCACGATGACGACGATGATGTGGATCAGCCACAGGCTGTCGCCGTTCCGCCTCCGCCGCAACCGGAAAATAACTCCGCAGCCGCTGATCAGAAACAGGCTGAGCCGCCTCCATGGCAGGCCGAAATCAAGACGACGCCCGTAAAAGAAAAAAGCGGCGCTGATCCGCCGAAGATTGATGTTAAAACCGATGCGGAGGACAAATCTTCCATTGAAGATCTGAAACCTGCAAAGCTCGCGGCCGAGGATGACATCCCGGTCGCGCTTGCGTCACCAGTGGTCAATGTCCGGCACAAGCCGCGTTTTTCCATTCCGCGCGGCGAGAGCATGACGCTTGAAGAAGCGGTCAGCCGCAGCATTTCGCTGCATCCGGAAATCGGCATGGCGCGTGCACGCACATTGCAGGCGAAAGCCGGTGTGCGTGTTGCAAATTCCAGCATGCTGCCGCAGGTCGACGCCAGGCTGACTTACGGCGAAGGTAATGATCTCGGTTCGGGTTCCACGGTCTCGAACGTCAACCAGACGGCGGGCGCGGTGACATTGCGCCAGATCCTGTTTGATTTCGGTGCAACGAAATATGACATCAACCGCTCGAACTATCTTCTCGATTCGGAACGTTTTCGCGTTCTCGACAAAGTCGAGGATGTCGCGCTGCGCACAGCTGAAGCTTATGTGAAAGTGCTTGAAGAGCGTAAACTGCTTGTCCTTGCCGACGATTATCTGGCCGCGCATGAACGGCTGGCGCAACTGGTGCGCCTGAACCAGAACAACGGCAACGGCACGATCGCCGATGTCAGCCGCATCAATTCCCGTGTTCTCGAAGCGCATACAATTTTGACAAGCCTTGAGGCCGATCTTGAAAACGCTACCGACCAGCTGCAGCGACTTGTCCACACATCACCCGGGCAGCTTGGCACGCCGCCGCTTTTGAAAGGCGCGACGCCGCCGGATATCGAAAACGCCCTGAACATCATCGACCGTTCGCATCCGCGCCTTCTGTCGATCAATGCAAGCTCGGCCTCGATGGACGCAGACGTGCGCAGCAAGCGCATGCAGTTTCTGCCGAAAGTCAGTGCGGAAGTGCAGGGCGACTGGGTCGACTATTCAGATCCGGTCGGCACGTCGGATTCGAATGTGCGTGGTCTCGTTGTCGTGCGCCAGAAAATTTTCGACGGGTTTGCGCGTAACGGGA
>JAZKID010000061.1:0-18642 GCA_040385045.1 Pseudomonadota bacterium
TGCATGATCAAGACCGCGCAGGACACGCGGCGCGATGGAATGGATTACTGGGCCGCTGGTAAAGCGGGTAAGGAAACCTGTATGGCACCAGATAAAATCCGCAACGATAGGAAGCTTGCAAAATATATCGACCTGACGGTAAGAAAAATTTATGAGGCCGAGTAAAGCTTAAGCGGCTTTCACCTGCTGGACGGCAACACCCATCAGGGTTTCCAGCTGGCGGTTAACTTCAAGCGTATCCAGCTTCTTACCGGCGGCCGCAAAATCCTGCGTCAGTTTGCGGATGATGTCTTCATCCCCTGCTTCCTCGAAATCGGCGTGGACAACCTCTGTGGCATAGGCATCAGCCTCAGCGCCGGTTTTGCCAAGTTGCTCTGCCGCCCAGAGCCCAAGCAGTTTATTGCGGCGGGCAATGGCTTTGAACTTCTGTTCTTCATCCAAAGCATATTTCTTCTCGAATGCCTGTTCACGGTTATTGAAAGTGGTCATTTGTCCTCACTCAGCTGAAGGCCTGTTATAAGCCGGTTGCTACACCGGATAAAGGAGTCATAGCCATTTTTAAAGGCCTTGTGCGGCCAGAAGCAAAGCTTTAGGTTAGCCGGGTAAGCTTTTTTAGCACGAAACCGGAGGCTTTCCGGTATGAAAGCCAAAAAGCACTTGAAGACATTGAAAGATCATAGCATTTATGGACTTTTCCAACTCCCGGTTCCCGAAAATGACCAAACGCCGCCGTATCTATGAAGGCAAGGCCAAGATCCTTTATGAAGGCCCTGAGCCCGGCACGCTGATCCAGCATTTCAAGGACGATGCGACCGCCTTCAATGCCAAGAAAAAAGACATCATCGATGGCAAGGGTGTGCTGAACAACCGGATTTCTGAATTCGTGTTCAACCACCTCAACGCTATCGGCGTGCCGACGCATTTTATCAAGCGCCTGAACATGCGCGAGCAGCTGATCCGCGAAGTGGAAATCATCCCGCTGGAAGTCGTGATCCGTAACGTTGCCGCAGGCTCGCTGGCGACCCGCCTTGGCCTTGAAGAAGGGATGCAGCTGCCGCGCTCGATTATCGAGTTCTATTACAAGAACGATGCGCTGAACGACCCGCTGGTTTCGGAAGAACACATTACCGCTTTCGGATGGGCCAATCCGCAGGAAATCGACGATATGATGGCACTTGCCATTCGCATCAACGACTTCCTTGTCGGTATGTTTCTCGGCGCGGGCATTCGCCTGATCGATTTCAAACTGGAATTCGGCCGTCTGTGGGAAGGCGAAATGATGCGTATCGTTCTCGCCGACGAAATCAGCCCCGACAGTTGCCGTCTCTGGGACGTCAAGACCAACGACAAGATGGACAAGGACCGTTTCCGCCGCGATATGGGCGGCCTGATCGAAGCGTATACCGAAGTCGCGCGCCGTCTCGGCATCATGGCTGAAAACGAACCACCTGCAGGAACGGGACCCAGACTGGTGAAATAGATTTTGCTTTAGTCTGTTCAACCTAAGCGTTTAACCGGCCGCAAGTCTTAGCTCACACACATATTGTGCATTTTTTACAATGTTATAATCTGAGACAAATTTTTAAACGGAGATTTTAATGGGACTGTCAATTGATAGAGGCGACATTACAGGGCTTGTAAGAGAAGCGAACATTCCTTTTTACATTCGAGATCTTCGCGGGTTGGCAGATGTGCTGCCCCGCTCCAGTGATCCGAAAAAAGATAAAGGGAATGGAGATGTGAGTGATGACGAAGCCGAAGCAATTATCAAATATGTGCAAACATCGCTGAACAAATTTATAGATTTGCCAGATGCTAAAGTTTCGATAACCGACGAGAACGGTAACAAAAAAGATTTGCAACTTACCAAGGCCGACATGAATAAAAAAATTGAGCAAGGCGAAATGGCCGATTATTACAGCAGTGTTGCCCAAAAATATATAATTTGGGCGGCACAATATAAGAGGCTTGAATTTCCTGATGGGGGACCGCTGCCTGGAATAGAAAAAATTGCAAATATCTATTTTCAAAAAGCAATTGATATGAAGCAGGTTGGTTTAGATAATAAACTAGGTACTCCGGTGGCAATTGAAAGCTTGCCAAGTAATATCGCCGGTAAGTTATTCGCCTAGACGATCCCTGCCGAATTAATAAAATTTTCCAGATTAACTCTCTACGCTTACCAACATTCGCAAAGTCATTTGCGAATGTTTTTTATTTAAAGCCATAATGATGAAAATAACTTTGTGCGGATATTATGGTTGAATCGATCAGTTACAGACAGCTTTTCAGTGCAGAAAATGCCAACTCTGAAGTCGTGAAAAACCTCAGGCTGGCTGCTGATGCGAATAACGACGGCACCGCCACAGATACAGAGGTTACCGATTTTGCAACCGATCTGGAAACGGCGGCCGTTAATACGCTTGACTTGAAAGACGCCTCCATCAACGGGCAGATGACCGAAAAAGAAATCCGGGCTTATGGTAAGTTTTTACAGACAAAGGCAGCAATAAAGGAACGTGCTCTGCCCGGCAAAGGAAATAATAAGATTGCGCAAGAAGAAATTAAAGCCGAAAAGAAAAAAAGCGGCTATTTGCTGAAAGCGGCAGACCTGATGGCTGAGAAAAACACTTTATTACTTAAACAAAATCTTTTTCAGGATTCGATCAAGGCGGAACGGCTGGAAGGCGATATCAGCGATGAAAAAATCTCGCTCGTCCGCGACCTCATGGAACTTGCCGATAAGAACGGAGACGGCAACGGAACCGTGTCAACGGACGAGGCCCTTGCTCTTGCGAGCGAAATTGAAATGAACAGCCCGGTAGCCGCCCAGGACAAAGACATCACCGCCGATGAAATCATGAATTACAGCAATTCATTGTTTGGCCAGGCTGAGGCTCTCAACGCAAGCCTCAAGAAAAGCATGAAAGAAAAAGCGGAAATCAAGGCAGCAACCAAAGCAGCTTTAGCAGCCAAGGTGCGTAAGTTAGAAAAAACAGTAATGAAGCCTGCAGAGAAAATCGATGCGGCAGTAGCCTCAGCAGATAACGCCGACCTGACAATCGTCGACGCAATACAAGGTTTAAATAGTAAAGGCATGATTTTAAGCAATGTTGCTATCGATCTGTCCGTGAATAAAGAAGACCTGACGGCAAAATAGCCTGAAAATAAGCCGGAACAGGCTTTTACAATCGCTTCCGCATTTGACCCCCTGCCCCTTTTGTGGTTTCAAAAAGCTATAATTTTTAGCATTGGAATCGGCTATGGGCACACTCAAAGCACGCGTGACCGTCACGCTTAAAAACGGCATTCTCGACCCGCAAGGCAAGGCCATCGAAGGCGCACTCACCGGGCTTGGCATCTCCGGCGTTGGCGCTGTGCGGCAGGGCAAGGTATTCGACATCGAACTCAACGCCGCAAACGCGCAGGACGCAAAAACGCAGCTTGAAGCGGCCTGCCAGAAACTTCTCGCCAATACGGTGATTGAGAATTACGCGGTGGAGATTGTCGCTTGAAATCTGCCGTTATCGTTTTTCCGGGATCCAATCGCGAGCGCGACCTCAGCTTAGCGCTTGAAAAAGCCAGCGGCCACAAATCTGTGATGGTCTGGCACGGCGACACGGCGTTGCCAAAAGACATCGATCTCGTCGCACTGCCCGGCGGCTTTTCTTATGGCGACTATTTACGTTGCGGCGCGATTGCCGCGCGCGCCAATATCATGGACCCGGTGCGCGAACACGCCAAGCGCGGCGGCTATGTGCTCGGCGTCTGCAACGGCTTCCAAATATTGTGCGAAAGCGGGCTGCTGCCCGGCGTCTTGCAGCGCAATGCCAAGCTCCATTTCATTTGCCGCGATGTTCATCTGCGTGTCGAACGCAACGATACGGCCTTCACATCCGCTTATCAAAAAGGCGATGTCATTAAGGTGCCCGTCGCCCATGGCGAAGGCAATTACACGGCCGATGCCGAAACACTGAAGAAACTCGAAAGTGACAACCGCATTCTGTTCCGTTATGTGAACGCGAATGGCGAAACGGATGAGCGCTCCAACATCAACGGCGCGAGCCTTTCGATTGCCGGTATCACCAGCGAGAACGGCCGCGTGCTTGGCATGATGCCGCATCCGGAAAATGCAATTGAGATGCCGCAAGGCTCGACAGGCGGGCTTGGCATGTTCCAGAGCCTGCAGAATACGAGGAAAGCAGCATGACGGCGCAGGCAAAACGAACCGACGTTGCAGCACCGCAGATCACGCCGGAACTGATCGCCGCTCACGGGCTGAAGCCGGACGAATATCAGCGCTTTATTGCGCTCATCGGCCGCGAACCGACGATGACCGAACTCGGCATCGTTTCCGCAATGTGGAATGAGCATTGCTCTTACAAATCCTCGCGCCTGCATCTCAAGAAACTGCCGACAAAAGCCCCATGGGTGATCCAGGGCCCGGGCGAAAACGCGGGCGTGATCGACATCGGCGACGGTGAAGCGGCCATTTTCAAAATGGAAAGCCACAACCACCCTTCTTACATCGAACCCTTTCAGGGCGCGACGACGGGTGTCGGCGGTATTTTGCGCGACGTGTTCACGATGGGCGCGCGGCCGATCGCCTGTATGAATGCGCTGCGCTTCGGCGCACCGGAACATCATAAAACGAAGCACCTTGTCGCAGGCGTGGTTGCCGGTGTCGGTGCTTACGGCAATTCATTCGGCGTGCCGACGGTCGGCGGCGAAGTGAATTTCCATACGCGTTACGACGGCAACTGCCTCGTCAACGCGTTCGCGCTCGGCCTTGCGAAAACGGATGCGATTTTCTACGCGAAAGCAACCGGTGTCGGCATGCCGATCGTCTATCTCGGTAGCAAGACGGGCCGTGACGGCATTCATGGCGCAACCATGGCGTCTGCCGAGTTCGACGAAAAATCCGACGAGAAACGCCCGACCGTGCAGGTCGGCGATCCGTTCGCGGAAAAACTGCTTCTCGAGGCCTGCCTTGAGCTGATGCAGGAAGACACCATCATCGCCATTCAGGATATGGGTGCGGCGGGCCTCACCTGCTCGGCCGTTGAAATGGGCGCGAAGGGCAATCTCGGCATCGAGCTGCATCTCGAAAACGTGCCGTGCCGCGAAAGTGGCATGACAGCGTATGAAATGATGCTGTCCGAAAGCCAGGAGCGCATGCTCATGGTTCTGAAACCCGAAAAAGAAGAGCAGGCGCGCGCGATTTTCCGCAAATGGGGTCTCGATTTCGCGGTGATCGGCAAGACAACCGACACGCTGCGCTTCGTCATCAAGCACAACGGCATTGTCGAAGCCGATCTGCCGATCAAGGAACTCGGCGATGAAGCGCCGCTCTATGACCGCCCGCATGAAAAGAAAAAAGCGCAGGTGATGGTTTCGGCTGAGAGTGTACCGGCGCCAAATTCCCTGCTGGGCGCGTTGCAGAAACTGATGGGCACGCCCGACCTCGCCTCGCGTCGCTGGGTGTGGGAACAGTACGACCACATCATCCTCGGCAACACACTGCAGCGCCCGGGTGGTGATGCGGCCGTTGTTCGCCTCGACATGAACCGCGGCAAGGCTCTTGCCATGACCTGCGACGTCACGCCGCGTTATTGTTCGGCTGACCCTTATGAGGGCGGCAAGCAGGCTGTGGCCGAAGCGTGGCGCAATATTACGGCTGTCGGCGGCGAACCGCTCGCCATTACCGACAATCTCAATTTCGGTTCTCCTGAACGGCCCGAAATCATGGGCGAGTTTGTGGGCTGCGTCGAAGGCATTGCCGAAGCCTGCAAGGTTCTGAATTTCCCGGTCGTGTCCGGCAACGTCTCGCTTTACAACGAGAACAAGGTGACAGGTGCGGCGATTTTACCGACGCCGACCATCGGCGGTGTCGGCATTCTGCCCGACTGGAAAAAAATGGCGACAATCGCTTTCAAGAATAAAGGCGACGTCATTCTCGTTTTCGGCGAATGCTCCGGCTGGCTTGGTCAGTCGGTTTATCTGCGTGAAATTGCGGGCAAGGAAACGGGCGCACCGCCGCCCGTCAATCTTGAAACCGAACAGCGCAACGGTGATTTTGTGCGCACGCTGATCCGCAGCGAACGCGTCACCGCCTGTCATGATTGCTCCGATGGCGGTCTGCTTGTTGCGATTGCCGAAATGGCGCTCGCCGGAAAAATTGGCGCAGCGCTGGAGTCGCAAAACGTTCCGCACCCCCATGCTTTCTGGTTCGGCGAAGATCAGGCGCGTTATGTCGTGACAGCTAATAAAGCGGAAGCTGAAAAAATTGTCGCTGAAGCTAAAAAAGCGAATATTCCTGCCCTGCGTCTCGGCATTGTGCAGGGAAGCGCAATTGCGCTTGGAGGGGAAGCCTCGCTTGAGCTCACAACGCTTGCCGAAACGCATGAAGACTGGTTTCCAAATTACATGAAGGGCGGATTCTGATGCCGATGTCGGCTGAGCAGATCGAAACCTATATCCGCGAAGCGCTTCCCGATGCCGCGATCGAGATCAAGGATCTCGCAGGCGACGGCGATCATTACGCAGCCACAGTCACTTCTTCCGCTTTTGCAGGCAAGACGCGCGTGCAACAGCACCAGATGGTCTATGCCGCGCTGCAAGGCCATATGGGCGGCACGCTGCATGCGCTCGCGCTGACAACCGGCACACCGAAGTGAGCACGATGTTTCCTGAAAAACTTCTCAAAGGTTATCACAGCTTCCTCGGCAATCGCTTCGAAGCCGAACGAAAGCGTTATGAAACGCTGGCCGAAGGTCTGCAGAGCCCGGAAATAATGGTGATCGGCTGTTGCGACAGCCGCGTTTCGCCGGAAATTATTTTCGATGCGCGGCCGGGTGAACTGTTCGTCGTGCGCAATGTCGCCAACCTCGTGCCGCCGCATGAAACGAACGGCGCTTTCCACGGTACCAGCGCCGCGCTTGAATTCGCGGTCGAGGTTCTGAACATCAAGCACATCGTCGTGCTCGGCCATCAGCGCTGCGGCGGCATTCGCGCCTATGCGGAGAAAATGGCCCCGCTCACATCCGGCGACTTTATCGGCAAGTGGATTAACATGATTGCGCCCGCCGCCGATATGCTGGGCGAACGAGGCGATATGGCTCTCGACGATTACACATCGAAGCTGGAACTCGCCAGCATCGGGCAGAGTCTTGTGAACCTGATGACCTTCGGTATGGTGCGCCGCCGCGTCGAAGCCGGCACACTGCAATTGCATGGCGCCTGTTTCGGCATCGGCGACGGCAAGCTGATGGTTCTCGACGACAGCAGCAAGCAATTTCGCCCCTTGGCGGCTTGAATTCTAGTAAAACACGCTTATTTTCAGCTTCAGAATAAAGGAAACATCTCATGGCCAGCATTGCACAAGACATCGAAAGCGACATCAAAGGTAACGACGTGGTGCTTTTCATGAAGGGTACGAAACAGATGCCGCAATGCGGTTTCTCAAGTCAGGTTGTTTTTATGCTGAGCAAGCTCGGCGTCGATTTCAAGGACGTGAACGTTCTGGAATCCAACGACCTGCGTGAGGGTATTAAAACCTATTCGAACTGGCCGACCATTCCGCAGCTTTATATCAAAGGTGAATTTATCGGCGGTTGTGACATCGTGCGCGAAATGTACGAGAGCGGCGAATTGCAGACATTTCTAAAAGAAAAAGGCATTCCGCTCAGCGGCGTCGCGGTGGCCTAAAATTATTTCAATCATAAAAAAAGCCGCTCGAAATGAGCGGCTTTTTTGTTTATGTCGCGAAATGATCAGCGCGAATAGAACTCGACCACGAGGTTCGGTTCCATCTGCACGGCATAAGGCACATCCGAAAGCTGCGGAATGCGCATGAACTTTGCCGTCATCTTGTTGTGATCGGCCTGGATGTAATCCGGCACATCGCGCTCGGCGAGCTGCGTCGCTTCAAGAACGGTTGCGAGCTGGCGTGACGATTCTTTCACTTCGATGACGTCATCCACCTTCACTTGGTAAGACGCAATCTTCACGCGCTTGCCGTTGACCGTGACATGGCCGTGGCTGACGAACTGGCGTGCCGCGAAAACAGTCGGCACGAATTTCGCGCGATAGATCACAGCATCGAGACGGCGCTCCAGCAGGCCGATCAGGTTGACGGAACTGTCGCCCGGCATACGAATGGCTTCTGCATAATATTTGCGGAACTGTTTCTCTGTGATGCTGCCGTAATAGCCTTTCAGCTTCTGTTTGGCGCGCAGCTGGCTGCCGAAATCCGAAAGCTTGCCCTTGCGGCGCTGGCCGTGCTGGCCGGGGCCGTATTGACGGCGGTTGACCGGGCTCTTCGGCCGGCCCCAAAGATTTTCGCCAAGGCGGCGATCGAGTTTGTATTTTGCATTTGTCCGTTTGCTCATCGCAAAGTCTCCATAGGTTATGCGAGCTTTGCGATTATCGCTTCTGCCCGCGTTCTCGTTTCAATGCCGCCGACGGGTAACCCTTAAGCGGTTCGAGAGCGCGCCCTCCTCTGCCCGGATGGGCCGACAGGCAGCCAAGGCTGCCACGGGTTGCTCAAACCAGCCGTTAAGCTGGTGAAGGCTGTGATTTAAGGAAAAAACAGAAGCCCGTCAATAGGTTCGTTCAAATGGGACCGAGCGGTATATCAAGGCTGTAGACGGCATCGATACCGAATTTCGCCAGCATTTCAATGACATCGTGCCCTTTCGGCTTTGCGCCGGTGAAAAGCATCGAGCGTTTATGGCTTTGCGGCATAGTCTCATCCTGCTCGCCGATCAGCCCGGTGACGCGGCGGGCAATGGCCGGAGCGGGATCGACGTAGTTGACCTCCCACGGCGCGAGGCGATGAAATTCGTCCAGCAGCAACGGGTAATGCGTGCAGGCCAGCACGATCTGGTCCGTGCGTTTGCCGTGCGCTTCGACAAAGCACGGCCTGATTTCAGTGAGGATGTCCTGATCTGAAATCTGCTCGCCCTTCAGCTTTGCTTCGGCAATGCTGGCGAGCAATTTCGAGCCGACAAGGTGGACGGCGCAGCCTTCGGCAAACTGTTCGACCAGATCTTTGGTGTAATCGTTTTTCACCGTGCCCGGCGTTGCCAGTACGGAAATAAGCCTGCTTTTGCTCAGCTGTGCTGCAGGCTTGATGGCGGGGACCGTGCCGACAAACGGAATGTTATAGCGTCCGCGCAGATGCGGCAGCACGATCGTCGAGGCCGTGTTGCAGGCAATGACCGCGATCGTAGGATTATACTGCCCCATCAGCCGCTCAAACACGTTGAGCACGCGCGCGAGCAATTGTTCCTCGCTGAGGTTCCCGTAAGGAAAAGCGGCGCTGTCGGCGATGTAGATGTAATCCGCATCCGGCCGCGCACGCATGACTTCGCGCAGCACAGTGAGCCCACCGAAGCCGGAGTCGAAGACGAGGATGAGAGGCGGCTGTTGCAAATTGGCTCCTGATCTTCCTATTTAGCTATCTATTTTTGGATTTTTCAAGGCCGTCAGGACGCCATGCAACGTTTGTGTGTCCTGAGCTGTCAGACCCATACGCATGAAGATATTCCGCAAATTGCGCTGCATGGTTTCCTTACGATGCTCCGGCTGGAAATAACCCGCGGCATCCAAAGCTGCGATTAAGTGAGTGAAAAAGCTTTCCAACTCTTCGGCATTGGCGGGCGGGCTGCCAAGATCGGTGACGTAAGGAAGCAGTTCACCCTCCTCACCTTCCGAAACACGCAAGGCATAGCCGAACAGCAAGACCGCTTGTGCAAGATTGAGGGATGAAAAATCTTCAGCGACAGGGAAAGTCAGCACGGCATGCGCGCGGCTGATTTCATCCGCCTGAAGACCATTGCGCTCACGCCCAAAGACGATTGCGACATTCTGCCCTGCATTCACGCGCGCACGCACTTTTTGCGCGGCCTGGCTGGGGGCCAAAATCTCTTTGGCTTGCGCATGCTTGCGCGCTGTGGTCGCTAACACGAAATGGCAATCGGCAATCGCCTCTTCAAATGTATCGAATAACTTAGCATCGCTGAGAATATGACCGGCGCCGGAACTCGCCGCCACGGCCTTATCATTCGGCCAGCCATCACGCGGTGCAACCAGCCGCAATTGCGACAGCCCCATATTCGCCATAGCCCGCGCCACCATGCCGATATTCTCACCAAGCTGCGGTTCAACAAGAATTATAAAGAGGTTTAGATTTTTCAAAGCGGGCCAGTCATACCTGATCAACGGCGCACATAAAAGAGCCCGTGCGCAGCTTAGTCCTTTAGCTTGAGAACAAGGCTTTCAAGAACAGGCGAAACGTCTTCAAGATTTTCTATAATCTGCTTCTTATATTCAAATGCCTGCTCAGACTGAAGCTTGTTGTCAGGTATGGATTTCAACGTGCTGAGAACGAATCGAAGTGCGATAGAGGCATCGCGCAAAAAAAGATACACGACATCTTTCTGGCCGCGCGTAAAATAATCATCTGTCACGAGCAAAAAAGCACCAATCGTTTGCCGCAACCTTTTCACGAAATTCTCGAACATGCTTTTGTAGGGCCCTGCTGGCTCGTCGTTGCGGATCGCTACAGCCATGTCGAGCACATCTGTGACACAGGGCGTCATGTCTTCAATTTTTTTTGCGAGTTTTGCTTTTTGTGATTCTGATAATTTAACTTCTGAAGAATTTGAAGATTTTTCATTCAACTTAACGGAAGCCAGAAAATCTTGCTCGGCAATATAAAGTTTCTTATTATTTTGAACGGACTTTAATAACATGATGTCACATAATTAAGAGGTAAGTTTTTTAGAAAATTCTATTTTACTTTTTTCTCTATTTCATTGTAAAGATTGCCAAGATATTGCACAACGGTGTCTAAGTCTATTGCGATTTCGTCTAATTGTTTTTTATTAGGGTCGTTATCGGACATTGAAGATGTTGCATGACGTATGCTTATATTCGCATCAATAATCTTCCCGCAGGCATCAGATAGCCTCTTTTTTATATCTTCGACATCGTTGTTGTATAAAGCAACAGAAATTCCGCTTAAATCATTGCAAGCTCTTCCAAGTTTATTCGACGCCTTTGATTCAGCACCTAATATATCATCCGTGTAAACTTTACTTGTTTGGGCAGTATTTTGATAACTTTGAACACGCTCCTGAATAATTTTTTTCTGCGCGGCATCGATTCCAATCATGAATAATTCAGGCGTCGATTGGACAACCCGATGCGCCGATTTATAAAAATCAAGCTTTGAAATTAAATGACCCGACATTGTAAAAATCCTTAAATTTTAATCTGATTTAATCTGTTAGATAAAAAGAACTCGTCATAAGATTATAATTACTTGGCGCTTTCCACAAGCCCGCATTTGCTCTATGGCTTTTCTTAATATGAATCAGCCGCCGATGGAGCCCTAACATGCAGAAAATCAAGGTCAAAAACCCGGTTGTCGAACTCGACGGCGACGAGATGACGCGCATTATCTGGCAGCTGATCAAGGACAAGCTGATCCTGCCCTATCTCGACATCAACCTCGAATATTACGATCTTGGTGTCGAACACCGCGACGCGACGAAAGACCAGGTGACCGTGGACGCCGCGAACGCCATCAAGAAGCACGGCGTCGGCGTCAAATGTGCCACCATCACGCCGGACGAGGCGCGCGTCAAAGAATTCAATCTCAAGGATATGTGGAAGTCGCCCAACGGGACGATCCGCAACATTCTTGGCGGTGTGATTTTCCGCGAACCGATCATCTGTAAGAACGTGCCGCGTCTCGTGCCCGGCTGGACGCAGCCGATCATCGTCGGCCGCCACGCGTTCGGCGACCAGTATAAAGCGACAGATTTCAAAGTACCGGGCAAAGGCCGCCTGACGATCAAGTTCGAAGGCGAAGACGGCAAGACGATCGAGAAAGAAGTTTTCAACTTCACCGGCGCCGGCGTTGCCATGGCAATGTACAATCTCGACGACAGCATCCGCGAATTCGCGCGTGCGTCATTGAATTACGGCCTCAACCGCACCTACCCGGTTTATCTCTCGACCAAGAACACGATCCTGAAAGCCTATGACGGCCGTTTTAAGGATCTGTTTCAGGACGTATTCGATGCTGAATTCAAGGATAAGTTCGCCGCAGCAAAAATCACCTATGAGCATCGCCTCATCGACGACATGGTCGCCTCTGCCCTCAAATGGTCTGGCGGATATGTCTGGGCTTGCAAAAACTACGACGGCGATGTGCAGTCCGACACGGTGGCGCAGGGTTTCGGCTCACTCGGCCTGATGACATCGGTTCTTATGACGCCTGACGGTAAAACCGTGGAAGCAGAAGCGGCCCACGGCACCGTGACGCGCCATTACCGCGAGCATCAAAAAGGCAAGGAAACATCGACAAATTCGATCGCCTCAATTTTTGCATGGACACGCGGACTCGCACATCGTGCCAAGCTTGATAGCAACAACGAGCTGACAGCCTTCAGCCACACGCTTGAGGAAGTCTGCGTGCAGACTGTCGAAAGCGGTTTCATGACAAAAGATCTGGCCCTGCTGGTTGGCGCCGACCAGCCATGGCTTTCAACGACGGGTTTCCTCGACAAGATCGACGAGAACCTTAAAAAAGCGATGGCGCAAAAACAGGCCGCTTAAAGTTTAAGCTGCGCCTGCCAGAACTTCCGCGATTGTATCGAGCGCAAGCTGTGCCTGCCCTGCATCGGGGCCGCCGGCCTGCGCCATATCGGGCCGGCCGCCACCGCCCTTGCCGCCAAGCTTTTCCGCGCCCGAACGCACAAGGTCGACCGCGCTGAAGCGGGATGTCAGATCGTTCGTCACGCCGACAACAATCGCCGCCTTGTCATCGTTCACACCGACGAAAGCAACGACGCCGGAGCCGACTTTCTTCTTTCCTTCATCGACAAGGCTTTTCAGATCGTTCGGTGCAACGCCCATGACAATGCGCGCAAGATAGTTGATACCGGAAATTGTCTGAGGCTTTTCATTGTCCTGCCCCAGCGCATTTTTCTTGCGGAGCTCGGCAAGTTCACGCTCAAGCTGGCGGCGTTCATTGATCAGGCTTTCGACGCGCGTTTCAACGTCAGATATATTCGTTTTCAGCTTGTCGGCGATAGTTGCAAGGCTGAGCGCTTTCGCCTGCAGCCAGCCCTGCGCCGCTTCACCGCTGAGTGCTTCGATGCGCCGCACGCCCGAAGAGACGCCATTTTCAGACACGATAATCGTGAGGCCAATATCGCCCGTGCGCGCCACATGCGTGCCGCCGCACAACTCGATCGACCAGGCCTTGCCTTCATTTTCAGGCCCCATGCTGACGACGCGCACTTCGTCACCGTATTTTTCGCCGAACAAGGCTCGCGCGCCGGAAGCCTTGGCTTCATCGACGGGCATGACGCGCGTCACAACGGCAGAGTTATTGCGGATCATCCGGTTCGCCTGCGCTTCAATATGTGCAAGCTGTTCATGCTCGACCGCTTTCGGGTGTGAAAAATCGAAGCGCAAGCGGTCAGGTGCGACCAGTGAGCCTTTCTGCGCGACATGATCGCCAAGCGTCTGGCGCAAGGCTTCATGAAGCAGATGCGTGGCCGAATGGTTTGCGCGAATGGCGCTCCGCCTTTCTTCATCGACAATGAGATCGACCGCCTGCCCAATTTTCAAAACACCTTTTGTCACTTTCACTTTATGCGTGAATAGATCGCCAAGTTTTTTCTGCGTGTCGACAACATCGGCTTCAGTATTCTTGGCGAGCATTTTACCGGCATCGCCGACCTGACCGCCGGATTCGCCATAAAAAGGCGTCTGGTTTGTAACAACGAAACCTTCTTCACCTTGCTTGATCTCCGGCACTTCCTTGCCTTCGCGGATAAGCGCCAAAATCTCGCCTTCGCTCTGCGTGCGGGTATAACCGAGGAATTCCGTTGCGCCGAGCTTTTCGCGGACACCGAACCAGACTGTTTCAGTGGCCGTTTCGCCGGAACCTGCCCATGCGGCACGCGCTTTCGTTTTTTGCGCAGCCATGGCATTTTCGAAACCGGCTGCATCGACTGTGATGCTGCGCTTTTTCAAAGCGTCCTGCGTCAGGTCGAGCGGAAAACCGTATGTATCATAGAGCGCAAAAGCAGTGTCGCCGGAAAGCTGGCCGCCTTGCTGCAAATTTTTCGTTGCGTCATCAAGCAGCGCAAGCCCCCGCGTGAGTGTTTTGTCAAAACGAATTTCTTCGAGTTTGAGGGTTTCTTCAATGAGCGGTTTATTCTGGATAAGCTCAGAATAAGCCGAGCCCATTTGATGCACAAGTTCCGCAACAAGTTGCCACATAAGCTGCTGGCAATTCGGTACGCCCAGAATCAACCCGTGCCTCATGGCGCGCCGCATGATGCGGCGAAGAACATACCCACGCCCTTCATTAGAAGGAAGCACGCCCTCGGCGATCAAAAACGAACACGCACGCAGGTGATCTGCGATCACGCGATGTGATGCTTTATCCGGTCCATTTGGATCACTGTGCGTTTTATGCGCAACATCTTCGACAAGGCTGCGCATAAGATCCGTGTCATAATTATCATGCTTGCCTTGCAGCACGGTGGAAAGCCGCTCCAGTCCCATGCCCGTATCGATCGACGGGCGCGGCAGGTTGATGCGTTCGCCGCCGGCTTTTTCTTCATATTGCATGAAGACAAGATTCCAGATTTCGACAAAACGGTCGCCATCCTGATCGGCACTGCCCGGCGGACCCCCGGCAATCTTGTCGCCATGGTCGTAGAAAATTTCCGAACATGGTCCGCACGGACCAGTGTCGCCCATGCGCCAGAAATTATCATTGGTCGGGATACGGATAATTTTACTCTCAGGCAGTCCGGCGATTTTCTTCCAGAGATTGAACGCTTCGTCGTCTTCCGCATAAACGGTCGCCAGCAGGCGATCTTTCGATAGGCCATATTCTTTCGTGATCAGGCTCCAGGCGAGCTCGATCGCGCGATCCTTGAAATAATCGCCGAAGGAAAAGTTGCCAAGCATTTCAAAGAAGGTGTGATGGCGCGTGGTATAGCCGACGTTTTCAAGATCATTATGCTTGCCGCCAGCACGCAAACATTTCTGTGAGGAGACCGCTGTGGAGTAAGGACGCTTTTCGTCGCCGGTAAAAACGTTTTTGAACTGCACCATGCCCGCATTGGTGAACATCAATGTCGGGTCATTGCGCGGGATGAGCGGGCTGGACGGGACAACCGCATGCCCCTCTTTTTCAAAAAACTTGAGAAATGTTGTGCGAATGTCGTTGACGCTACGCATAGCTGCCGGTTCCTGACCTCTAGAAGCTTCAGAAGATTTAGCCTTCTGTTCTAGCGGTCAGGTCCGGCAGTTGTCCAGCAAGCGAAGGGAGAGGGGCTGGCTCCGCCGCTGAATTTCGTGAATTTTTTAAATTTTATGCGTCGTCGGCGTCTTCGGTTTCAGGCGTGCCTTCCAGCAAGCGTTCGGCAATCACACCTGCATTCTGGCGCAAGGCCGCTTCGATTTTATTGGCCACTTCAGGATTATCGCGCAAAAACTGCTTGGCATTCTCACGGCCCTGCCCGATGCGAGTGCTGTCATAGGAGAACCACGAGCCTGATTTTTCGACGATATTGGCTTTGACGCCAAGGTCGACCAGTTCGCCCATTTTGGAAATGCCTTCGCCGTACATAATGTCGAATTCGACCTGCTTGAACGGAGGCGCCACCTTGTTCTTGACCACTTTCACGCGTGTCTGGTTACCGACAACATCCTCACCATTCTTGATAGCGCCGATGCGGCGGATATCGAGACGGACGGAGGAATAGAACTTCAGCGCGTTGCCGCCTGTCGTCGTTTCCGGCGAACCGTACATGACACCAATTTTCATGCGGATCTGGTTGATGAAGATGACCATGGTGCGCGACTTGGAAATCGACGCTGTCAGCTTGCGCAGGGCCTGACTCATCAGACGGGCCTGAAGACCGGGCAGACTATCCCCCATTTCGCCTTCAAGTTCGGCTTTGGGAACGAGGGCGGCAACAGAGTCGACGACGAGAACGTCCAGCGCGCCGGAGCGGACCAGCGTGTCGGCGATTTCAAGCGCCTGCTCGCCCGAATCGGGTTGCGAGATCAGGAGTTCATCGACCTTGACGCCAAGTTTGCGGGCATAGGCCGGATCGAGCGCATGCTCGGCATCGATAAAGGCGCAGACACCACCGCGCTTTTGCGCCTCGGCAACAACATGCAGCGTGAGCGTAGTTTTGCCGGAAGATTCCGGACCATAAATTTCAATGACACGGCCGCGCGGCAGGCCGCCGATGCCGAGCGCGATATCAAGCGACAAAGAACCCGACGGAATGGCTTCCACCTCGATTTTCGAGTTGGCGCCGAACTTCATGATGGAGCCCTTGCCGAAGGAACGTTCGATCTGCGACAGGGCCGCTTCCAGCGCCTTGCCTTTATCGCCCGTTTGACCTTCGACTACTTTCAGACTTGGTGCCATTTCCACTCTCCTTTTTGAATCTGTGATTGTTGATGTACATGTTTTGTTCTCATCGGTCAAGCAGAAAATTTGAGTTAATTTTGAGTGAATTCTGACTGTGGAAAAACTTAGGCTCTCAATACAATAAGGGACAATAAGGGCTGCTGTGATCAAGCCGTAACGCTGGGCTGAATGGTCTCTTTCACCTTCGCAGCGAGCTGTTTCAGCGAGAACGGTTTCGGCAGGAAGCCAAATTCTTCATTCTCATCAAGGTTCTTGCGGAAGGCTTCTTCCGCATAGCCGGACATGAAAATAATCTTGAGATCCGGTTTGATCTTGCGCAGTTCGCGCAGCATGGTCGGGCCGTCCATTTCCGGCATCACCACGTCGGACACGATCAGCGCGATTTCGTCTTTCGCCTCGCGCATCAGTTCCAGTGCCATCAGGCCCGTTTCCGCTTCCAGAACGGTGTAGCCGCGCGAGCGCAGCGCACGCGAGGCAAAAGCGCGCACGGCTTCCTCGTCCTCGACAAGCAGGATGGTGCCCTGCCCGGTGAGATCGGTGCTCTGCACCTCTTTCACAGCCTTCGCCGGCATTTCTTCAATGCGCGGCATGTAGCGCGGCAGGAAGATACGGAAAGTTGTGCCCTTGCCGACAGCCGTTTCGACGAAAATGAAACCGTCCGTCTGCTTGATGATGCCGTAGACCGTGGACAGACCGAGGCCCGTGCCCTTGCCGACTTCCTTGGTCGAGAAAAACGGTTCGAAAATTTTATCGAGAACGTGTTCGGGAATGCCGGTGCCGCTGTCGGCGACTTCGATCAGCACATAATCCGTCGGCGGCATGATGGTGTAATTATAAGCGGCAACATCGTCGGCGCGCACGTTCTGCGTACTGATGCTGAGTTTGCCGCCGTCCGGCATCGCGTCGCGCGCATTCACCGCGAGATTGATGACGACCTGCTCGAACTGGTTGATGTCGGCCTTGATGAACCACAGGTCCTTGCCGTGGCGCACGTCGAGCTTGATTTTTTCGCCAAGCAGGCGCGACAGCAGCACGGAAATTTCCGAGAGCTGGTCGGCAAGCACGAGAACTTCCGGCCGCAGGGTCTGGCGACGCGAGAATGCGAGCAACTGGCGGACAAGCCCGGCCGCACGGTTGGCGTTCTGCTTGATGTTCATAATGTCCTGGAACGCCGGGTCCGTCGGGCGGTGGCTGGCAAGCAGCAGGTCCGAGAAGCCGATGATAGCCGTGAGGACGTTGTTGAAATCGTGCGCGATGCCGCCGGCCAGCTGGCCGACAGCCTGCATCTTCTGGCTCTGCGCGAATTGCAGTTCGAGCGCGCGCTGCTGCGTCGTCTCGGTTGCAAAAATCAGCGCCGCTTCGTTGTCGCGCTCCTGTTCGTCGACGGCTGAGACGTACAGCTTGGCGAAGCGCTGCTTGTCGCCCTGCAATGTCACGTCGACGGGCTCGATCCCGCCCCTGTCGGCGATGGCGGCATCGATCGCTGTCTGCACCTGCTGACGGTCGGTATCGATCAGCGCATCGAGCAATGATGTTCCGCGCGCAGCCTGTTTCGGCAGTAATTGTGCGAACTGCGCATTGGCGCGGCCGATACGGCCTTCCTTGTCGACAGTAGCGATCGCCATCGGCGCATTATTAAAGAAGCGCGCAAAACGGACTTCAGCCGCGCGCAATGTTTCGGCGGCATCCGAGCCCGGTGCACGGTCAAGCACCAGCGTGCGCGATGCGCCTTGTGAACCGTCGGCGGCAAACGATACGCGATGCAGCAGCCGCACCGGACAGGCGCGGCCGTCTTTGCGCATCAGGTCGATGTCGTAAATTTCAGTGAGCTGTTCGCTCGGTTTCGCAGCAAGGCCCTTGAACAAAGCGGTGTGCGACGACTGCACAAGATTTTTGATGGTGATATCGCCGGTCGCGACATCGGCCAGATCGTAATCGAGCAGATGCGCCAGCGTGGCGTTCATGTAAACGACCTTGCCCTTGGAATCGATCGACATGAAACCGGCGGGCGCGTGATCGAGAAATTCTGCTAGGCTCGGAGGGTGAAGCCGCATCTCGTCGTCATCGGCCTCGGCAATCCCGGGAAGCAGTACGCCCGCACGCGGCATAACGTGGGGTTCGCGGCGGTGGAAGCGGCCGGGAAAGCGTTCGGGGAA
>JAZKID010000061.1:18652-34362 GCA_040385045.1 Pseudomonadota bacterium
CGGCGGGCGCGTGATCGAGATAATCGATCGCGTTCTGCAATTCCTGAACGATGTTTTCCTGTTTCTGCCGCTCGCGCGTGATATCCGACACAGACCAGAGAAAATTCGTCGCCTTGTTTTCGCCGGGCACCTGCGTCGCGCGGATCTTCAGCCAGCGTACCGCTTCCTGCCCGTCGCCGCGGATGCGCACTTCTTCGGCGCCGTTGCGGCCATCGCGCGCGGCAGTCGTCAGACGGTAAAGCACTTCGGCGACTTCCGCGTCGCGCGCGAACACGCGCTCTAATGTCCGCACGTCATGAATGCCATCGGCGCCGGTGAGATCGACATAAGCGCGGTTAGCATAAACGATGCGGCCGGTGCCGTCAGTCACAAGAGTGCCTTCGGGAATATGATCGACGATCGTGCCGGACAGATCGGACCGCTTGCCACCGCCGGTGAGTTCGATCAGGCCGACCGCCGCAGCGAACAGCGCGAAAATGCCGAACACGGCGAGCAAGGCCAGAAGCCCGAGAATGAACGGCGTCGCTTCTTCCGTCTTCAAAAACGCCAGCAGTGTCCCCGCCGCTGCGATCACCAGCGCGAGGATCAGCACCAGCCAGATCGGCCCTGAACGTCCTTCGTCTTCCATGCTCACTTTATTATTCTGTGTTGTCAGGCTCATACCCTGCTTCGTATCAATGCGTTTTCCGCCCGGAATCGGGCCATTTGATGGGCAGCATGGCCAAGACAGCGCAGGATTTCAATGAGTCTTTGGCAAAAACAGACCTTTAAAGTGCGGGGCCGGGCTGTTCGACATGGCCCGGCACGCGCTCGCGCTTCCTCAAGGTTGTGTGGGCGATGATAAAGGCCATGATCGCACAACCGGCGATGGCGATGACCATCGGCCGCGGTGTCCCGTCAAAAAACTGGCTGACGATCACGATCATCACGCCGCCCAGCACCATCTGGATTGTGCCGCCAAGCGCTGCTGCCATCCCTGCAATCGGTCCATGGTCGTCCAGCGCCAGCACCATGGTGGCAGGCACGACAAGGCCAAGACCTGCAAAGGTGAAAAACAGCAGCGTTGCGAGAACGTATAAATTGTCCGCGCCCGCCAGCGTCACGCCGAGCAACACCAGCGCCATCACGGAGTAAATCGACACCGCCGTTTTGATGACATTCGCCATTCCGAAACGCTGGCCCAATGTTGCGCTGAATTGCGAAGCGGCAATGAAGCCGACAGCGTTGATGGAAAAACCGAAACTGTATTGTGTCGGCGTCAACCCGAAATGGTTGATGTAGATAAATGACGAACTGGCGAGGAAGCAAAAGAAACTGCCCATGCCGAGCGCGCCGATGGATGTCAGGCCGAGAAAACGTTTATGGCGTACCAGTCGGCCATAACCGCGCATCACGGCGCGCATTTCCGCTTTCACGCGCGCATGCTTCGGGTGTGTTTCTTCCTGCGCGGTGTAAAGCAGGATCATGCCAAGCGCCGCAACAATACCGATGGCAACGAACACGGCGCGCCAGCCGAACGGCACAATCAGCCCGCTGCCGACCAAGGGTGCGAGGATCGGGCAGACGCTGAACACCAGCATCACCAGTGACAAAAGTTTCGTGGCTTCAACGCCGGTATGCATATCGCGAATAATCGCGCGCGGGATAATCAGCGGCCCTGCCCCGCCGATGCCCTGAATGAAGCGCAGCGCGATCAGCCATTCGATACTGGGCGCAAAAGCGCAGCCGATCGAAGCAAAGAAAAACACAACCAGCCCGAAATAAACCGGCGGCTTCCGCCCGACGATATCCGACACCGGCCCGTAAATGAGCTGCGACAAACCGAAGCCGATGAAGAAGGCCATGATCGTCATCTGCGTCGCGGCCGTGCTCGCGTTCAGATCGGCGGCGATGCTCGGCAGCGCAGGCAGGTACATATCGATCGCGAACGGGCCAATAGCGCAAAGCAGGCCAAGCACCAGTGCGTGGCGAAAATAGGAGGAGGTCATGTGAGCTTTCAGAATGGAATGGAGTGTGGAATTAGCATGACTCGTGGCTTGCGTCTGTAACCGCGAGGTGACAGTTTCATGAAACATAGAAAAGGTGAAAGTATGGCAGCGCGGTTTTTTTATATTATCGTTCTTGGTTTTTCCGTGTGGCTCGGCGCTACAAGCCATGTTTCTTTTGCACAATCCGCTCAATCCAAATCGCAAAAAGATATCTGGAATCCGGAACAGCTGTTAAAACACATCGAGAAGCAGCACCCGGCAAGTTATTTCATGCTGGCAACGAAACTGTTCGAGCGCGGAGAAAAAGAGGAAGCCGTGTTCTGGTTTTATGTCGGGCAAATCCGTTTTCGCTCTTATCTCGGTGAAAATCCGCAGCTTAAAGAATCGGGCGATCCTGCGCTGTTTGGATCACTGATGGCAACTGTCGGGCCGCCGATCAATGAATATGCGTTCGGCGATATTCCTGCTTTAATGAAAACCATTGACCGCGCTCTCGAATGGGATGCCGCGCATGACGATGCTTTTTCAAAAAAAGGAAAAATCCGTGACGAGATGCGTCAAGGTTTGGTCGATATGAAAAAGCAGGTGCTGGAGCAGCAGGACGACATCCGCGCGACGCGCAAGAAGAACGGGCTGGAGAACAGGAAGTAAATTGTCATTAAAATCATAAAGAAAAATTCCACTATGATTATAAAACAGTTATATTTGACCTCATGACTGATAGATGGGAAATACCTAATAAAACGCCTGCATTATTGCGGCGCTTGGAAATTCTGTATCGGAAAGACGAAGACCGCTTACTTCATGAAATCATTCATAATGCCGCTATCTATGTCGATGTAGAAGTGACTTACGATAACTGGAACGGCGGAACAGCGGGCCACGCATTAACTTTTTTCTTGAATGAAGAAACACTTCAACAGCTCGGTGACCTAGATACGCAACATAAGATCGAGGATAGACTGAAAGATGATCTAAATAAGTGCATTGCCAATAATGAAAATGAACATATCGATGCGATTTACATCGAATTGTTCGATGAAAATGACGCAAGATGTCGTTTAGGTCAAAGACCATTCGGGCGAATAATTATAAATCCAGAAACTGTAACAATTTGGAAACCAGGTCATATTCGATTATTTTTAAGTCATAGAGATTATTACAAGCAGCAAGCTTCAGAATTGGCATTAGCTTTAGAAGAATATGGCATCTCCACATTCGTTGCCCATGATACTATTGAGCCCATGGAAAAATGGCAGCATGTCATTGAACAGGGACTTAAAACCATGGAAGTAATGGCGGCTTTCATAACAGATGATTTTTTTGAAAGCGTTTGGACCAATCAAGAAATTGGTTTCGCTCTTGCGCAGCCAATACCAATAATTCCTATTAAGCTGCAAAAATGCGACCCTCAAGGATTTATTAGTCACGTACAAGCTGTGCCAAGCGATTTAGAATATCCTGCCGGCTGTAAAGAACGCCTTTACAACGCTCTTAAGAAATTAGGATTTGAAAGTCGTTTAAGACATGCATCACTTGAAGCGTTTATAAACTCACCGTCCTATTCAGATACAGTAAGTCTTTTTGACAAGTTGCATTCAATAGAAACTTTGACAACAACAGAAGAAAATAAAATAATTAATGCGTACAGATCGAATTCTAATTTATACAATTCAATTTATCTTAATAATCAAAATGAACGCATAAGAAGATTTTTAGAAAGCCGAACAGGGAAGAAATTCAAAATAGAAAATTATCAAATAAAAGAATTGAAGTCTGAATTAGATGACATCATAAACTTTTAAAATTTAAGCCGCCCGCCATCTCTTCTTCGCTTTCAGGCCCATCACGTAGCCGATGATCTGCGCGACGGCCTTGTAATGTTCAGGCGGGATTTCCTCGCCGATTTCGACGGTTGCATAAAGCGTGCGCGCCAGCGGCTTGTTCTCAATGACGGCGATATTGTGCTCACGCGCGACTTCCTTGATCTTCAGCGCGATATTGTCCGTTCCCTTCGCCACACATAAAGGCGCGGCCATGCCTTTTTCATATTGCAGCGCGATGGCGAAGTGGGTCGGGTTGGTGATGACCACCGCCGCTTTCGGCACTTCCGACATCATGCGCTTGCGCGCGCGTTCGCGGCGGATCTGCCGCAGCTTCGCCTTGATCTCGGGATTGCCTTCCTGGTTTTTATATTCGTCTTTCAACTCGCGCACGCTCATGCGCTGGCGGTTATACCATTTGCGGTGCTGGTAGAAAAAATCGAGCGCGGCGATGAACGCCATCGCGATCATCACCGATGTGAGCATATCAAGCAGCATGCCGTGTGCGACGGGCAGTACGCTTGCCGGGTCCATTTTAATCAGCGTATCGAAACGGTCCCGCTCCGGCCACAGCGTGTAAAAGATCGCGATGCCGACGACGGCGATTTTCACCAGCCCTTTTGTAAAATTGACAAGGCTCTGACTCGAAAACATCCGCTTCAGGCCCGCCAGCGGGCTGACTTTCGAAAATTTCGGGATGATCGGTTCCGTCGACCAGACAAAGCGGTGCTGGATGACGTGGCCCGCAAGACCGCAGACCACAAACGCCATGAACGGCAAAGCGACGGCAATTAAAATTGCCTTGATCATCTGCAGTAGCAGCACGCGCAGATGGCCGCCATCGACAGGGATATCGGCGGCATTCGCAAATATGCCCTGCAGGGATTTCGCGAGCGAGAACATCAGCGGCCCTGAGCCGATCAGGATGACAAGCATCGCGCCGAACAGAATAAACAGCGTCGGCAGTTCCTGACTTTTGGCGACATCGCCTTTTTTATAAGCTTCATCCAGTTTTTTCTGGGTCGGTTCTTCCGTCTTGCCGCTGTCGTCCTGATCGTCAGCCATTATTGCACCATGAACATATGGAAGGCTTGATCGACATGGGCCAGATACCATGAGCCGATGCTGGCAAACAGAACCGAGAACAGAACGAACCCGGCGAGGATCTGGATCGGCAGCGTAATGAAGAAGATTGGCAGCGCCGGCATCAGGCGGGCCAGCACGCCAATGGAAGCGTGAAAGACGATACCCGCAACAAGGAACGGCGCGGAAATCTGGATCGCAAGAACGAAAGCTGATGAAAAAGATTTCAGCGCACTCATCGCCATGTCGTCGAAATTGATCTCGCCCGATGGCGGAAACATGGTGTAACTATCATTGATGGCAGCGAGCGCGAGATGATGCAGGTCGGTCGCGAAAACGAGCACGATGCCGAACATCGCCAGAAAGTTGCCGAGAATGATCCCCTGCCCGCCCTGCGTCGGATCGACCTGCGTGACGAAGCCGACGCCGATCTGCTGCGCGATCATCGCACCTGCCGTCAAAAGCGAGGAGCGGATGAAACGAATGACGACGCCGATCAACAGTCCGAAAACGATTTCATGCCCGACCAGCATCAGCAAAGTGAAGATATCCTGCGGAATCGGGCCGAACTTCGTGCGCAGCAGAGGCATCATCAGGAAGCTGACCGACAGCGCAATACCAAGACGCATGCGCGGTGACAAAAACTGTTCGCCAAAACCGGGAAGCGCCATGAAAATGGCGCTGAGGCGCGCAAAGATCAGCAGGAAGACAAACGTCAGTTCAGGAAGAAGATTAAGGCTGAACGTCACTGCGCAATCATCTTTTCGGCGACGCGCGTCATGAAGCCGCCCATCAGTCCGCCCATCATCGGCAGTGCGAGCAACAGGGTCAGAAAGATCGCGACGATTTTCGGCACGAACACCAGCGTCATTTCCTGAATTTGCGTCAGCGCCTGCAGCAGGCCGATCACGACGCCGATCACCAGCGCGACAACCATCATCGGCGCGGAGACGAACACCATCGTGGTGATGGCATCTCTTGCAACGTCGACAACTTCAGCACCGGTCATTTTGGATATCCTTTAGATTGGCATGGCCATAATTAGATAGGCATTGCCATAATTTTTTCATACGCACTGATGATCTGGTCACGCACGCTGACCAGCGTTTCCATCGCTACCTGCGTTTCGGCGACAGCGGTGACGACATCGACGAGATCGGCCTTGCCGGCTGCAAGGGCCTGCGTTTGCGCGTCGGCACTCTTCGCCTGCTGGCTGAAATTGTTGACGACATCGGACACCATGCCGCCAAAGTCGCCGCCCGTGTCTTCAGCGCCGACGATCTTGCCGGACTTTTTATCGCCCAGCTCTTCACTCAGACGCGCGAGGTTCTGGTAAGCAGACGCCGCCAGCCTTGATTCTGCAACCATGTTTTTATTCCTTTAATTAGCCGCGCAAAATACCGATAGTGCTCTGGATGATTCCGCGCGCCGCCTTGATGACGTTCAGCCCCGCTTCGTAAGAGCGTTGCGCCTCGCGGATGTCCATTGTTTCGATCATCATGTTGACGTTCGGATACTTGACGTAGCCCTTTGCATCCGCAGCGGGATGGCCCGGCTCGTAGCGTGACAAAAAATCCGATTTGTCGAATTGCGCATGGCCGAGCGTGACGACCTGCGCGCCAAGCGCGCGGTCGTATTCGCTTTCGAATGTCGGCACCTGGCGACGGTACGGGTTTGCACCGGGCGTATTGCCGGTCGAATCCGCGTTGGCGATATTTTCAGAAATCACGCGCATGCGGCCGGACTGGGCTTTCAGCCCTTTGGCCGCGATCATGATAGAGCGAAGAAGATCCATGGTTTATCCTTTAACCGCGTTTGCCGAGCGCGGTGCGCAACAGGCCGAGACTGCTTTGATAGAGACCGGCGACGGCCTGATAGTCCTGCTGGTTCTGACCGACTTTGATCATTTCATCTTCCAGTGAAACGGAATTGCCCTGCGGCGTGATTTCGAAAATCTGCGAATCGTTGCGGTTGAAAAGATCGGCCTGGTCACCCGTCGCACCGCCCGCACCGATATGCATCGGGTTGGTGCGCTGCGGACCTAATGAGACCGGCACATTGAACTTTACTTCGGCGACATCCTGCCCGCGGTAACCTGGCACATCCGCGTTCGCGACGTTTTCAGCCAGCACATTCTGGCGCGTGCTGTGCCATTTCATCTTGGTGCGCAGCATGGAGAAAAGGGGCATTTCGCCGATGGCCATGAAGAATCCCTTTGCCGGATGGAGGAAGAGTCGAACTAGGTAAAATTTGCCGCCTTTATGGTTAACGAACGGTAAACGGGGCTTGTTTTATGAGTCTTTTCTTTGGTTTATGCGGGAGGTGCAGACCGACGAGAATCGCGTAAGATCAAGAGTCTGGCAGTGCGGAGGGGTTCATGTTCGGGGAAGATACGTCTTTGGCCATACGGCTGGTTTTTGCGCTGATCATCATTCTGGCGCTGATCGGCGGTGTGGTGCTGGTGCTGCGTCGTTTCGGTCTGGGTAATCTCGGCACCATGAACATGCATGGCCGCCAGCCGCGCCTCGCCGTGATGGATGTTGCCCACCTCGACCCCCGCCGCAAGCTGATCATCGTCCGCCGCGACACGGTCGAGCATCTCATCATGGTCGGCGGGCCGACTGATGTCGTGATCGAGACAGGCATTGTGCGCGGCCAGCCCGCGCACGCGCATGACGACAAGCTGATTCACCCCGTGATGCCAGCCATGCCGAAAATGGATATCAAACCTGCCGCGCCAAAACCCGTCGTCACATCCACAGAAACCAAAACGGATACGCCCGCGATATGAGGCCCCACATGCGCCGGCTTCTGGCCTTCGCGGTTATCGGCTTCCTTGCGCTGACCGTGAGCGCTGCGGCGCAGGCGGTTAATTTCGATTTCGGCGAAGGCACCGGCGTCACCGAACGCGCATTGCAACTCGTCGCGCTGCTCACCGTTCTCTCATTAGCGCCTTCCATCCTCGTGATGGTGACGTCTTTCACGCGCATCGTCGTAGTGCTGTCTATCCTGCGCACTGCGATCGGTGCAGGCACCGCGCCGCCGAACAGCGTCATTGTCTCACTCGCATTGTTCCTGACGGCTTTCGTGATGGCGCCGACATTCAAGGAAGCTTATTCGGCGGGCATACAACCCTATCAGGCCGGCACGATCCAGTTGGAACAGGCCTTTAATGCTTCAGCAGCACCGTTCAAAACATTCATGCTGCGCCATGCGCGCGACAAGGATCTCGCGCTTTTTCTCGACATGACCAACAAGCCGCGCCCCGCGACTGCCGGCGATGTCGAGTTGCAGGTGATCATCCCAGCTTTCATGATTTCAGAATTACGGCGCGCCTTTGAAATTGCGTTCCTGCTTTACCTGCCGTTTATCGTCATCGATCTTGTGGTCGCGTCAGTGCTGATGGCGATGGGTATGATGATGCTGCCGCCTGTCGCGGTTTCGCTGCCGTTCAAGCTGATTTTCTTCGTGCTGGTCGACGGCTGGAATCTCGTCGCCGGAAGCCTTGTCAAAGGCTTCACGCAGTAGAAATTAAGCCGGATTTTTTTTCTCTGTCGCAGCGGCGGGTGCAATATTCGCCTGCGGTTCTTTCTTGGCATTGCGGCCGTATTTTTCACGGTAGGTCTGCCAGAAGCTTTCGAGATTATCGACGCTGGCAAGGTTACGCACCAGCGTGCGGAATTCCGCGCCCTGACTATCGACAGGACCTGTCGCAACATCGAACATATGCGCTTCGGTCGTATCGCTCATCGCGCGCGTGAATTTCGAACGGAACCGCTTCACGCCGTCCATATCGTCGGCAAGCGCAAATGCGACGGCGCCGCGCAGGATATCATTGCGCTCCTGATCGGTGAGGACGACGTCTTTCTGCCAGCGGTCGCCGAGCAGTTTTTCGAATGAGGCTGCGGCACCCTTCCAGTCCTTACCTTCCCAGAGAATATCCGTACGCAGGCGAAGATTTTCCGGCGTGTCAGCGCTTAAAAGCTCGGTTGCAAGTTCGGGGCGACCGGTACCGGCCAGCGCGCGCGCTTCGATCAGGGTGCGCTGTTTTTCGAGATCGGCCGGCATGCTTGTCTGGCGCGTGCGATGCAGAACGGACAGCGCTTTTTGCGGTTCCTTGTTCATGAGATGAACGAGCGCAAGCTCGGTGCCGACCTCGGCACGCATCATGCCCGTGAGGCGGTTCTGCACCTGATAAGCGAGAAGATCGATCGACTGGTCGAGCAGGTCGACTTCGACAAGCCGCTCAGCCAGCGTGCGGATGATTTCGTCGCCAAGGCGGCCGGCCGGTGTCAGCTCGCGGAAATCATAGAACAGCGACAGTGCATCGACGGCCGGCATTTTATCGGCCTTGCCGTCGAGATAGAGCGACGTGAAAACAATCCGCATGTCGTCATAAAGCTGGCGCGAGATTTCAGCATCGGCATTCGCCAGCGTCGCGTTGCGCATCGCATCGAAGGCCATACGGAACTGGTCGTTCTTAACGTAAAGCGCACCGAGACGCTGATAAGTCTGCAATTCAAGCGTATCGCCGCGCCATGTGAAGGCAAGCGCTTCCAGTGCGGGGATCGCCTGCTCATCCGGCAGCTGGCCCAGTTTTTCTTGCAGGCTGACCATGCGCAGCATGGCTTCGGCGCCGCTTTTGGTATGCCTGGTCTGGTCGATCTGCTTGTAGAAATTGATCGCCGCATCATAACGGCCGACCGCCTCGTTAAAAAGCCCGCGCAGAAGGGTGAGTTCGGCTTTATCGCCATCAGTGGAAAGTGTGTTGGACGCTTCATCGAGAACGGCATCGGTATTGACGAGATCATTGAGTTCGATTGTCGCACGCGCCAGTGTCAACAGAACTTTCGCCTGCAGCGTGCGCGGGTAATTAACCGTGACGGCCTGCGCTTTTTCAAGATCGCGGCGGGCAATTTTCCAATCGCCTTTTTGCGCGGCGGCAAGACCGCGCCAGATCGAAACGTCAAGATTATCGTCAAGCAGCGGATCCGAGAAATCGCGCAGTGCACTTTCGAAACGTCCCGACATCACATTCGCAACACCGCGGATAACACGGAAACTCAATTCGCGCTCGGCGGCAGGATCGTCGCTGACGACGAGATTGAGAAGCGCCAGCGCCTCCTGCCCGTTCTCATAGCTCAGATAAAAACGCGCCAGATCGAGCCGCACGGCATTGCGGGCAGAGCCTTCGCTGGTGCCCGCACGGTTGATCAGTTCGGATTTGATTTTATTGAACTCGTCGACAGGGCCAAGCTTCCAGCCTTCAAAATCAATGTAGCCAAAGGTACTCTGCACCTGCTGCGAAGAAATTTGCGATGCGCGCGGTGACGACGCAATCGACACGGCCATGCTGCCAGGCCGCTCGATCACGAAACCGATGTCATCAAGACGAAATGTCAGATCGTCCGAATTCAGAACAAGCGCTGCGCCTTGCAATGTCGCAAGCGACGAGAAATCGACAAACTGTTGCGGCTTGATCATACCGATGGCGGGCGGCATGGCGAGCACGATGGTGATATCATCGCCCGCAACCGGATCATGCAGTTTTTCGATGCCGACGGCGCGGCTCATATAGCCGTTGACGATGCTGCGACCGTCCGGCGCGATATGCGCTTTCAGTTCGGCAGGTTCGGACAGTTCGGCAATCGTGTCGCCGAATGTCAGCGTCCAGTTCATGTCGAGCGCCGATGCAGAAATAAGCAGCGGTGCATCGAGCTGCATGCGCACGATCGCCAGCTTGTTCTGATAGGTGACATCAATGCGGCGCAGTTTTTTAGCAAACAGATCTGCAATCGGCTGCGTGTTGATTTTTTCGTCCGTCGAAAAAACCAGCCAGAGCATATCGCCGCGCTGGAAAATCGTTGCCGGTGTTTCGGTATTGAAACCGAAAATCACGCGCATGCCGAGGCCGTCAATCGTCGCCGTTTCAGGCGTGACCAGTGACGCGTTGCCAGCTGCTTTTACAGATGATGGCTTTACAGACGGCGCGACAGGCAGCGGCTTTTGATCCTGCGCGGCGGCATCGGCCGGTTTGATATCCGGCTGCGGCGCGGACATCGAAAAATTCTGCGGATTTTCCGGCTGTGCTGCCGCCTGCTGCTGTTCCGGCGCTGCAGCCTTTTCAGATACATCGCCGTAAATTTTCGTCTTCGGACCGTTCTCGTTGCCGGCAAGATCCGGCACATTGCTTTTAGCGATGTTGCCGTCCGCGCGGAATTCGAGCGCGCCGCGTTGCGGGCCCTGGATGTCGACGTAAACGGCATTGCCTTCGTCGAACATGCGCACATCGCGCATCGCATCCACTTTCATGGTAACGATGGTGCGCAGATCGACCTGGTCGACGGAGATGTCCTCAACGAAGCGCGGCAGATGCGCCTGAACGGATGCAAGGCCGATATCGCCGATCCTGTCGAAGACGACTTTCAGCTGGTCACCGTTGCGCTGGAGTGATGTCGGCACCTTGTCGCGCCACAAAAATCCGAAGCGTGTAAATGTCGGCGCTTCGGAACTTGTCACATCGACATGGCCGAGATTGATTTCGCGCGAGGCGCGCTCCATCTCTTCTTTTTTCAGGCGCTCTTTTTCCTGCGCTTCGCGCATCAGCTCGGCGACGACTTCAGGCGGCAAAGCGGGCGCTGCGCCGAACCACGGCTCGGGAAGAAAATCGACATAAAGCTCATTGCCAGCTTCCGCCGTATTGACGCGCAATTTGCGCAGCAGTGCGAAACGCAGCGACTTGCCATCGCTGTCGCGGCGGATTGCCGAGACATAGCTTGGCAGCTTGTCGGACAGGCCGTTGATGTTGACATCGACAGGCTGGTCAAACCGCAGTACGAACACGCCGCTGTTCATCACGCTGGTGTTCACATTATAAGCGGGCCGCTTGTCGAAGGAGAAAACCAGCCGCGCATAACCGGGCTCAAGCTTGACGGTGACCTGCCCCGCTTCGGGCGGCTGCGCCGTTTCGGCATGAAGGTAAAACGATGAAGCGCAAAAAAGCGCCAGAAAAGCAGAGGCATGTAGCGCGCGCGAGGCAAAACGGCCAAGGCCGGAAATGCGGCAAACGCTGAACATCACACAACAACTCCAACTCAACACACGGTTTCGGGACGGCCACGCCAAGGCAAGGCCTTAAAACCCCATTTGAGTTTAAAGAAAGACAGTTAACAGGCGGTTTGGAAACGGAAAAAGCCTCGATAAAGGCTAGTTTTGCGCCGCCGGCGGGGTATCGATGCGCGGCAATTCTTTTGGCCCGGCGGCCGTTTTACCTTTTGCCCTCGGATTTTTGCCCATAGCTGCCTTCGCCGCCAACGGCTCGAGGCTGCGGCGCGCCATTTCCACGGTCAGTTTCTGTGCCGCTGCCGGTTCCATCGCCGCCATGATCTGTGCTGTGACCTGCGGCTTCATGCGGCTGACCACTTCGATCATCACATCCATGTCGAGCGAGTTGAAAATCGCCGCCGCACTTTTGGTTTTCATCGTTTCATACATGATGACGAGGTTCTTGATTTTCAGCACCCCGCCCTCTTCGCCCTCGGCAGTATTTCCCTGCTCATCTTGCTTCAGCGACGCCATTTTATCATCGAGTTGCTTTTCCGCCGTCTTCAGCAGGTTTTCGCGCAGGTCGAGCTCCTTGTTCTTCTCATCGAGATCGCGGCGCTTGTCGCCGATGCGTGACTCAATCGCCGCTTTCGAACTTTCCTCGCCCTTCGGCACGTTGATTTTCTCAACCGGCCGTTCGGATGTCGGCGCGAGCAACGAGCCTTCCGCTTTCTTTTCTTCTTTTTTCTCTTCCGTCTTTGCGGGCTCTGCCGGTTTTGCTTCTGAAGATGCGTAAGCTTGCGAGGGGCCTGACAGCAAAGCTTCGCCGCTGAAAACCATGTCGAAGGCTTTCAATGTGAGAAGCGATGTCGCCGCAAACAGCACCAGCGGAAAAAGTCTCAGGTTCATTTCTTATCCGCGGTTTGAAAAAGTCGGACGTGTGAAAACACGAAAGTCCTGCGCGGGCGCAGCTTCGGATGGACGCGGCGTGTTGAGCGCCTGATCGAGGCCGCGTAATGCTGCGGCAACCTGTTGCGGAGCAGGCGTGCTCAAAACGGGTTCGGCTGGTGGCGGCGGAGGCGCCATCCGCACAGGCTGCTGAACAGGCGCAGGCAATGGCGCAGCAATTCTTTGCTCAGGAATTTGCGCAGGCTGCGGCACACGGACCTGAGTGCTGGTCATATGCTGCAGATCGTTCCGCATCGTCTGCGCATCGCGGAGTTTCTGGCCCAATGCCTGCTCCGCTTCGCGCGTCGTGGCTTTCAGGCCGATGATGGCGCGCTCGGCAATCTCTGTTGCAGCGAGAAGTTCGCCGATGGTTGCTTTCAGGATGTGCTCATCCGCGCGCAGGCTTTTCAGGCGGCTGTTGAGAACAACGCAGTAACAGATTGTCGTCACCAGCAACATTGCGACGAGAATTTCGATGATCATTCCAAGGTTTGCCGAGCTCATGCTGCGTCACTCCGCCTGCTGTCGGATTTTTCGAATGTGGCCATGGTCATTTTCGGCCGTTTGAAAGGTTTGGCAACCTTGACGGCCACCTTGTCCCCGGCGCGGCCGATATGCGCTTCCGTTAAAACAGTATCGCCGATTTTCAGCGTCACAAGATCGTCCGGCGATTTATCGAGCATCAACGTGTCGCCAACTTTCAGGTTGCGCAACTGGCGCAGCGGCAGACGCTCTTCATAGAGAACGGTATCGATCTCGACATTCGCCGACCAGATTTCCGTCGCGAGATGTTCTTCCCAGATGGAATCGCGGCCGAATTTTTCACCCATGAAATTCTGCAGCAGCAGGTCGCGGATCGGCTCGATCGTTGCATAAGGCATGACGATCTCAATCACGCCGCCGCGGTCTTCCATATCGATGCGCAGATGAACGACGATGGCGGCGTTCGCCGGACGCGAGATCGCGGCAAAGCGCGGATTGGTCTCGAGACGTTCGAGATTGAAATTGATCGGCGAGACCGGTTTGAACGCCTGCATCGCATCGGCCAGCACAACCTCGATCATGCGGCGCACGAGCGTTGTCTCAATCGTTGTGTAAGGACGGCCCTCAACACGGATCGTCTGTTCACCGCGGCGACCGCCGAGCAAAACATCGATGATGGAATAGATAAGGTTGGATTCGACCGTGACGAGACCGAAGTTTTCCCACTCTTCCGCTTTGAACACAGCAAGAATGGCAGGCAGCGGAATGGAATTCAGATAATCGCCGAAGCGGACCGACTTCAAACCGTCGAACGAAACTTCGACGTTGTCGGATGTAAAGTTGCGTAAAGACGTCGTGAGAAGGCGCACCAACCGGTCGAAAACGATTTCGAGCATCGGCAGGCGTTCATAAGAAACAAGCGCCGAGTTGATGATCGCACGAATACCGGTGACGTCATTGATGCTGACATCGTCGAGATCGAAGCCGAGCAGGCTGTCGATTTCATCCTGACTGAGAACACGCTCCGAGCCCGGTGCGATACTTCCGGATGAATCCTCATCGGCTGAGGCTGCCGCATTTTCCTGCGCAGCTTCATTTGCCGCAGTGGCGGCATTGTCTGAAGAAGCATCTGTTTCGTCTGCAGGAACCATGGCTAACCTATTGCACCAGCATTTCTTTAAACAGGACGCTGTCGACACGGTCCGGCTCGACGGACTGGTTAACGCGTTTCGTCAGTTCTTCTTTCAGTCTTTGAATACCGGCAGAGCCGTCGATGTCTGCAGGGCGCAACTCGCGCAGGTAAACCTGGAAAATGTCGAGAATGCGCGGCATCATCGATTGAATTTTTGTCGCGACCGCCTTGTCGGCGATTTCCAGCGTCACGCGGACGCGCAGATATTGCCCTTTTGTGCCCGTCGTGGAAGCAAGGTTCACCGTCAGTTCCGGCAGGTCGACGAATTGCGGAATATTCGGGTCGACGGCCGGCTCGGTTGCATCGGCAGATGTCGCATGCGTTTTGGCTTCTTCCGCCTTGGCGGCTTCCTGCTCCGCTTCATGACCGCCACCGGCAAACATCATGTAACCGCCGCCACCGATGACAAGCAGCGTGACAGCGATAACAATAATCAAAAGCTTCTTGTTGCCGAGAATTTTTGCCGGAACAGCTTTCAAGCTTGCGAAGCGGCCTTTTTTAACGTCGCCACCCTCGCCGTCTTTTTCATCGGCATCATTGTTCTTAGATGAGTCTTTGGCCATAGCGTGTCCGAACGGTCCATTCACAGATTCTGATGTGACTTTTACTTCAAGCCAGAATGGTTAACGGCTGGTTACTTAAGCCGCGCTTTAGGCAAAATTTACCTAGTTTGGCAGGTCTTTGTGTTGCGCCGGTTTTTCAGAATTTTATCAATCCATTGATAACAAAAGAGAATTTTTTTGGCACGCGTCTTGCTCCGTTAAACACGGTGACAGACGGTCGGGAGCCCGCATGTCGCCAAAGGGTGTGACGGTAGACCCGTCCGGCATGAGGAGTAAGGGCCCATGGAAAATATGCTGCTTGTCAGCCTGTCGCGTCAGATCGCTTTGCGGCATGAGCTCGACATCGTCGCGAACAACGTGGCGAACATCAATACCAGCGGGTTCAAACAGGACCATCTGCTGTTCAACGAATATATGAGCCCGACGGCGCGCGGCGAAGAAGCCGACATGCTGAAGCCTGTCTCTTATGTGATCGACCGCGCGTCGATGACAAATTACGCAAGCGGCACACTGGAAACGACAGGCGCGGAACTCGATGCCGCCATTCAGGGCGACGGTTTTTTTGTCGTGCAGACGCCACAGGGCG
>JAZKID010000062.1:0-4280 GCA_040385045.1 Pseudomonadota bacterium
TGCCCTGTTTCAAAATCGGCGCGCGGTGCTGGGAGGTATTAAAAAGATTTTGTCGGGGCTGTCTGAAAATCGGGCAAGCGACAAAGATCTCGTCGTTATCAATGAGGTTGTGCGCGAAATCCGTTCAGTCAAAGAAAGAACGGATGATTCATTGAGAATTAATAATGCAATTCCATTCGTAGCAATTGATAAACGGTTAGAAGAAAGTGATCAAACTATTATCAAGCAAGGCGATGATAACGAAGCTACATCCGATCCGGAAGTTCAGGAGGGCGCTTCTGATGCGGTGCCGCCAGACTCTCCTGAAAACGAACCCGAGAAGTTGTTACCGGATCTTGCAAGGGTGGTGAAAAAAAATATTCTTACGACGTATTTAAATGGGCGCCGAGCTAAAATTCTAGATGGATTGGAGGATGATTTAAGCCTTACACTGCATCTGCTTGAAACTGCGGCAAGCCCTCAAGATCTTAAATCAATTCCTGGGCTACGCTTTAAAAAGCTAAGGAATGCAAAAAGAATGTCGCAGGCTACTGAGGTATTCTCAATTCGTTTAGCGAAGGAGAAGACGCCGCTTCGTATTCTCTTTGAGTGGCCTGACAATGAATCGAAGCCACAGCATATACGTATTTTCGATCCGCACGCTCGAAAGACTTAAGTATGATATCCAACGACGATCTCCCGCGCCCAAAAGCCAAACCCCATGAAATCGGGCAGGATATCACACCGCTTTCTGTTGCGGAATTAAAAGAGCGTATCGTTCTTCTCAAAGAAGAAATTGAACGGCTTGAAGCGGCGGCCGAGACAAAAGGCAGTGTGCGGCAGATGGCAGAAGGCTTATTCAAGTCCTGAAAATTGTGCATGGCTTTGTGCAGTTTAGAAGCGCTATAAACTGCTGTATTTTTGATGCGCCCTTTCGCCTGCAAAGATTGACAACCTGCCTGTAAAGCCCGATAGGCGAACGATGAACAAGATCGTTAAAATAACTGTCGTGGCTGTGTCCGTTCTGGCTTTGGGCTTCGCGGTTTTTTACAGCGTTTTCCTTGAGAAGCCGAAAGGCGATGTCGAGGTACGTCTCACATTGCAGGATCATAAATTCGACCGCGATGAAATAAAGATTCCGGCCGGAAAACCTTTCGTGATCGTTTTCACAAATAATGATGCGATGCCGGAAGAAGCTGAGTTTATGTCGCTGCGGGTCGAAAAGATGGTTGCTCCGCACAGCGAAGCCAGATTGCAGATGCGCGCCTTGCGACCCGGCCGTTATGAGCTGATCGGCGAATATCATCCCGATACCGCCAAAATGATTTTCATCGCCGAATAAAGGTCTGAAATATGAAAAATAATTATGCTTTTGCTGCTGCAATTTTCGCTCTCGCTTTTTCGGCGACAGGTGCTACGGCGCGCGAATATTACATCGGCGGTCCGGTTCATAAATACGATATGGAAATCGTTGCCAACTATCTTCTCGGTATCGAAATGGCGCCGATGACCAATCATTTGCATGGTGACGATGTCATTCATATTGAGGCCGACGTGCACGCGACGGCCGATAACACGCACGGCTACGCCGATGGCGCGTGGGTGGGCTATATGATCATCACCTACACGGTCGAGAAAAAGGACAGCAACTGGAAAGCGACAGGCACTTTAAAGCCGATGGTTGCAAAAGACGGCCCGCATTATGCCGACAACGTCAAAATGGACGGCGCGGGCGATTATAAAGTCACCTACCATTTCGAGCCGCCGGAAAAGAACGGTTTCTATCGTCATACGGATGAAGAAACCGGCGTGCCGGAATGGTGGAAACCGTTCGACCAGAGTTTCGATTTCAAATATCCGCAACACGGGAAGTAAGTGCGCATGGCTGATCCAAGCCTGTATGATGCGGTCCGCATCCCGTCGGAATTTCTTCTTGCCCTTGATAACCGCGTCTACCATTTCGCGCTGCAGCCTTATCACTTCATCGTGCGGCTCGTGCATGTCATGACCATGGGCGCCTTTCTCGGCGGCATTGTCATTCTCGATCTGCAACTGATCGGCATGAAGCCGAAATTATCGCTGCGTATATTGGCCGATTTTATTCTTCCTTATCTTTATGTCAGCTTTGGCATTGCGATGGTGACGGGCGCCATGTTGTTTTTCTATGACCCCCTGCATGTCGGCGCGCATGCTTATTTTGTCCCGAAAGTAATTTTGATTGTTGTCGGTATAGCGAATGCCGCTTTCTTTAACGGGCGCAGTCTGCGAAAAGGGCGGCACATCAGCGAAAGCTCTGCTCTGCTCTCGAAGGCCGCCGGTGCAGTGTCTTTGGCTGTGTGGGCGGGCGTGGTGGGTTTTGCCTGCATGAATGTCGAAGGCATTCCGAAAGTTTATCTGCAGTAACGACATCTGCCTGCCGCCGCGCCAGACATGGTTAACAAATTCGTTTTTTGACGTCAGAAAAAGTTAACGTGAACAAATTCAAACGAAACAAGGTAGCATTTCTCTAAAATTTTACCCGATGTTAAGACTTTTAAGGCATCAATAACCTTGTCACGACGGCTTCTTGCCTTCGTTCGACGCCTCCCTGTTTCAACTTTCAAGCCGCCTTCGGGCGGCTTTCTTTTTATATCTTTTGCCGCCTTCGGGCGGCTTTCTTTTTGCCTGCATGGCCACTTTCATACAGTGCTTTTTTTATTGCCACATCAAGCCGTTACAATCACACGCGTTAACCTTTCTGTGTCGGCTTTTGCGCATTCACCACATTTCGGCCTTTTTCTTCCCAAGCGGCACGGTTTGAGTTAAGCTTCAGTTAACTAAAAAAACCGTGCAACAACATTTGAGTAAAGTGAGAGCGTGATGACAATTTCTGAACAAGATGATCTGGCCTTTGTCGATGCAGAGACGGTGGCGTTTGGCGACAGACTGGTAGCATCTAACATGTTCATGGCTCTCTTTCAGGGCGGTATGGGCCTCATCGAAGAAACGGCGAATTATCTCGACGGCCCGGGCCGTATCGACAGCAAGGAACTTTCACGCGCCGGCACGCTCGCTTATGCAACTGAAAGCATGCGCCTCACCACACGCCTGATGCAGATCGCGTCATGGCTTCTTCTTCACCGCGCGGTCAATGAAGGCGAAATTTCAAAAGAACAGGCGCGCATCGACAAAGCCAAATTCAAACTCGATGCCCTCGGCGCCAGCGAACACACACCGGCCATCGACGAACTTCCCGAAGCCCTTCGTGATCTGGTCGAACGCAGCCTGCGTCTGCAGGACCGCGTGATGCACATTGATCATCTTCTTTATGATGCCGACAGCCTTGCGCCAGCGAAAAGCCCGGTCAACCCGATGCTGGCAAGACTTGAAGCGTCCTTCGGTCCGACAGCTTAAAAAATTTATCCTCTCCAGGGAATAAAAAAGGCCGCTTCATGAGCGGCCCTTTTTATTTCGAGAAATAGAAAAGGTTCAGGCTTCGTCGGAATCTTTCTTCGCCATGAAGCTTCCGAATTTTTTATTGAAGGTGTTGACGCGGCTGCCGCGCAGCTTGGTTTCGCCGCCCGTCCATGCCGGATGTGTCTTTGAATCAATATCGAGGTTCAGCGTGTCGCCGTCCTTGCCCCAGGTCGAGCGCGTTTCGTATTCCGTGCCATCGGTCATCACAACCTTGATGAAGTGGTAATCGGGGTGGGTATTCTCTTTCATGGCACAATCCTTAAAAACGCGTCATTTCGCTTGAAAGAGGTTTTTTTACATGAAGGCGGGGTTTTCGGCAACCCTCATGGAAAGTACTGAATTTCAGGCCTTTTGCCAGCGCATCGCATAGGTCGGCAGGCCTGAATTCGGGTTGACCGCCTCATGGGTGATTTTGAAGCCCTGCGAGCGATAAAAGTTCAGGGCCTGAATATTGCTCTGGTTGACGTGGAGATCAACGCGTTTGTCGGCGCGGCCTTTCACATAATCGAGCAGGAGTTTGCCGAGCCCCTGTCCCTGCAATGATGGCACAACGACCAGCTGGTCGAGATAGCCGGTGGCCGGAGTCAGCGCAACAAAGCCGACAAGGTTTTTTGCGTCATCCGTCGCAGCGATCACTTCGCCGACGACGAGCAGTTCATTCAGCCAGCGCTGTTTCCACCAGTCGAGGCGCTCGGAAAAATCGATGTCGGGGTAGGTGGCCTGCCATGTCTCAAGCCAGAGCTGCATGGCGGCATCGAAATCGGCACTGCGATAAGGGCGCAGGTGAAAGGTCATTTTTTTGTGAGGGCTTTCGAGGCGGTGCGGATTTTTTCAAGCAATGCTTT
>JAZKID010000062.1:4290-9304 GCA_040385045.1 Pseudomonadota bacterium
CTTTTTTACCTTCGGCATTTGTAACGAAGCCGCCGGCTTCGCGCACGAGCAAAATACCCGCCGCCATATCCCATGCGGAAAGGCCATGCTCGAAAAAAGCATCGCAGCGGCCGGAGGCGACATAAGCAAGATCGAGCGCGGCAGAACCAAAACGGCGCAGGCCTGCAACTTGCGGCATGATATGTTCCATCTCGCAAAGATGGCGCACCTGATCGCCGCGGCCGAGATGCGGGATGCCCATGGTGATAATGCAATCGTTCAGGTCGCGACGCGCCGCAACGCGAATGCGCTTTTCGTTGACGAACGCGCCTTTGCCTTTTTCGGCCCAGAACATTTCGTCCGAAATCGGATTGTAAACGAGGCCTGCGACCAGTTGCCCTTCGCGCTCGAGCGCCAGAGAAATCGAAAAATGCGGCAGGCCGTGCATGAAATTCGTCGTGCCGTCGATCGGGTCGAGGATCCAGCGATGCGTTTTGTCGCTTCCTTCGACAATACCACTTTCTTCCATCAGAAAGCCGTAACCCTCGCGCGCCTTTTCAAGCTCATCGCGAATGACTTTCTCGACCTTGCGGTCCGTCGCTGTAACATAATCGCCCGGGCCTTTGCGCGACACCTGCAGGTTTTCGACCTCGCCGAAATCGCGGATGATCGCGCGCGCGCCCTTGCGGGCGGCATTGGTCATAATGGTCATGAGGGCAGAACGAAGCATGGAAAAGCTATGTTTTATAATAGCAAAAAAAACAACAGCTATTTCTTGGCAGAAGAGCGCGTTTCCATCTCTTCAGCCTGTTTTTTTTCGGGCTCGGAAAGTGAAAAGAGAACCTTATCGAGATAATCGTCGTTGAGCCCCTGTTTGCGCGCGGCTATGTGCAGGGCGCTGGCCTTGATTTTATCCACCTTGACGGCGACGCCTGCCGCATAAAGGCGCGCGAGGCGGTTTTGCGCGATGGCATTGCCCGCATCCGCCGCCTTTCCAAACCACAGGGCAGCATCACTTTCATTTTTCTCAATGCCCTTGCCGCGGAAAAGCGCGATGGCATATTCCGTCATCGCATCGACAGAGCCTGCTTCGGCACCGCGCTTCAAAAGCTGTGTCGCGGTTTTCTGGTCTTGCGCCACGCCTTTGCCTTCTGTGTAAATCTGCGCGAGGGCATACATCGCGTCGGCATTGCCGCCTTCAACGGCTGTGTAGAAATATTGCGCGGCGCGCGCTGTGTCTTGGCTGCGGCCGGAACCGTTCAGATAAATCATGCCCATGTTATAATTGGAATCGACATGGCCAAGCGCGGCGGCTTTTTCAAAATAATCGGCCGCGCGCTTTTCATCTTTCTTGATCATCGAACCATCGGCATAGAGCGTCGCCAGTGCGAAAGCGGCGAGCTTGTCGCCTTTCTCGGCAGCGCGCGCATACCAGTCGCTGGCAATTTTCGCATCTGTCTTCACGCCCTGACCGTGAATGTAAAGTTCGCCCAACAAGGTCATGGCGGCGGCGTCGCCCGTTTTCGCATGCTCCAGCGCAAGTTTATAAGCCGTCAAATACTTGCCTTCCTGATAAGCGCCGTAGGCGTCATCGCTTTGCAGAGCAAGGCTTTGCACATCGGATTGTGCCGGTGCCGTTTTGGCGACGGCGGACAGGGCGCAGAAAAATATTGATACAAAAAGAAATGAGAAAACAGGTCTCATAGTTTCGAAAATTCTATTTCCAATATGGCCAAAGTTTGAAGCGGGTCAGGCTCGGCCCATAAATATTTTCCGGGCGCAATAAAATCCGCACCCGCCTGTGCGAGCGCAATCGCCTGCGCCGTATCTTCGGCATAGGCAACGCAGGGAACAGAAAACAGGCTCTGCCACCATTCGCAACGCTCCGCCAGAAGATCATGCGGTGTTTCAAAGCGCGGGTCGCCGAAGAAAACATAATCGACACCCGTTTCGCCTGCGACCATGGCGTCATGACGCTCTTTCAGTTTCGCCGCGCCAATAATACGCTGCTTTGCAAATTGCGTGGCGGCGATTTTCAGGTCTTCGGCTGTTGTGTCGCTGTGAAAGCCATCGGCATCGGCGCGGGCGACAAATTGCAGTTCACCGCGCAGCAGTGCTGCTGCACCATGTTCCTGAATAATCGGAATGAGCGCCTTGGCGCGCGTGAGATAATCATTGCCTTCGGCCGTTTCGCCCCAGACCAATACACTCGCGACATCGTGCGCGCTTAAAATCTTGCGCAAGAATGTGCCGAAAGCGACATCCGCATCCGGTGGTGTGATCAGGAAAAGGCGCGGCGTCGGCCGTTTATCCTCACGCAGCCGCTTTCTCCATTTGTGCGCCCCATTCGCCGCGCGCGGCGAGATAGTTCATTTTTGCGCGGTGCGTAAATGCGGCTTGCGCTTTCGCAACATTTTCTGTTTTTCCTGCCCACGCTTTTTGCGGCGCAGCTTGCAGCGCGCGACCGTAAGAGAAGGTGAGGTTCCACGGCAAAGGCCCAAGCTTGTTCATGGCGTCGAGATGCGCCGTGGCGTCTGCATCGGACTGTCCGCCGGAAAGGAAAGCGATGCCCGGTACGGCGCCCGGCACGCACGCTTTCAATACTTTTATAGTGCGCTCGGCAACTTCCTCAACAGACGCCTGCTTCGGCGATTTCTTGCCGGAGATGACCATGTTTGGTTTCAGCACGATGCCTTCCAGCTTCACGCGATTATAATAGAGCTGTTCGAACACGGTTTTCAAAACCCATTCGGTGACGCGCTCGCATGTCGCGATGTCGTGCCCGCCGTCCATCAGGATTTCCGGTTCGACGATCGGCACGATCTGGTTGTGCTGACAAAGCGCAGCGTAACGCGCAAGCGCGTGGGCATTGGCGCTGACGCAGGTGTAGGAAGGCATCTCATTGCCGATATCGATCACCGCGCGCCATTTCGCGAAACGTGCGCCAAGCTTGTAATAATCTTCAAGGCGTTTGCTTAAGTTATCGAGTCCTTCGGTGATCACTTCACCGGGGCAGAGGTGCAGCGGCTTCACACCGGCATCGACCTTGATGCCGGGGATCGCACCCATCTGTTCGATGATTTTTGTCAGCGGTGTGCCGTCCTTGGCTTTCTGGCGGATGGTTTCGTCAAACAAAATGACGCCGGAAATATATTTTTTCATCGCTTCGTCGGTGCGAAACATCAGTTCGCGATAATCGCGGCGATTGTCTTCGGTATTTTCGACCTTGATGTCGTCGAAGCGTTTCTGGATCGTGCTGGTCGATTCATCGGCGGCGAGAATGCCCTTGCCGTTCGCCGTCATCGCCACGGCCACCTTGTTGAGAGCGTCCAGATTCATATCGCTTTCCTCGTCGTTTCGTTTGCATCGTTCTTTTTCAACGCTTCTACACCAGGCAAGGCTTTGCCTTCAAGCCATTCGAGGAAGGCGCCGCCCGCGGTTGATACATAGGTGAAGTCCTGTTCCACGCCCGCTTTTGCGAGTGCTGCCACCGTATCGCCGCCGCCTGCGACAGCGACAAGCTTGCCTTCGCCAACCAGCTTGGCAGCATAGCGCGCAATGTCGTTGGTTGCCTTGTCGAAGGGTTCCATCTCGAAGGCACCGAACGGCCCGTTCCAGAGAAGTGTGCGGCTGTCGGCAATCGCTTTTTCCATCATTAAAATTGAGGCGGGGCCGATATCCAGAACCATGCGCGTAGTGTCGATGTTGGAGAGATTATAGACGGCGTTCGGTGCATTCGGTTTGAAATCGTCGGCGGCAACGACATCGAGGGGGAGCAGAATTTCGCAGCCTGCGAGTTTTGCCTTCGCGAGGATTTCACGCGCGGTATCGAACATCTCTTTCTCGACCAGCGACTTGTCGCCGATCTTGTGACCTTCCGCCGCAAGGAATGTGTTCGCCATGGCGCCGCCGATCGCGAGGCGGTCGACCTTGTGAATGAGATTGCCGAGCAGGTCGAGTTTGGATGACACTTTCGCGCCGCCCACAATCGCCAGCACCGGATGTTCCGGGTTTTCAAGCACGCGTGAGAGCGCGTCAAGCTCAGCCTGCATCGAAGGACCGATGGCGGAGGGCAGATAATGTGCAATCGCCTCGGTTGAAGCATGCGCGCGGTGCGCGGCAGAAAAAGCATCGTTGATATAAACATCGCCGAGCGAGGCAAGTTGCTTTGCGAAAACGGCATCATTCTTTTCTTCGGCCGCCGAGAAGCGCGTGTTTTCCATCAGCAATACGTCGCCGGGTTTTGCATTCTGTGCGGCGGCTTTGGATGTATCGTCGCTCCAATCCGTCTCGATGAAGGTGACTTTTTGTCCCAGTGCTTTTTCAAGCGCGGCTGCGACGGGTTTGAGCGAAAATTCCGCCACCGCTTTTCCTTTCGGGCGGCCGAAATGCGAAAGAATGATGATGGCGGCATTCTGCCCGAGCAGTCTTTTCACCGTCGGCACAAAACGCTCGATGCGTGTCGCGTCAGTAACAACACCGTCTTTTAAAGGCACATTCAGATCGGCGCGCACGATCACGCGCTTGTTGTTGATGCTCAGGTCTTCAAGCGTCTTGAAAGCCATCAGATCAGCTTCGCCATCGCAACGGCTGTGTCAGACATGCGGTTCGAGAAGCCCCATTCATTGTCGTACCAGCTGAGCACGCGTACGAACGTGCCGTCGATGACTTTTGTCTGCGGCGTTGCGACCGTGCTCGAGGCCGGATTGTGGTTGAAATCGATCGACACATTCGGCAGGTCGGAAATTTCCAGAATGCCGTCGAGTGCGCCTTCCGATGCTTTTTTCAATGCTGCGTTGACCGCATCCGCATCGGTCGATTTCTGCACGACGCATTTCAGATCGATGACGGAAACATTCGGTGTCGGCACGCGGATCGATGTGCCGTCGAGTTTGCCTTTCAGCTCCGGCAGGACAAGGCCGACGGCTTTCGCTGCACCTGTCGAGGTTGGAATCATCGAGAGCGCTGCCGCGCGCGCGCGGTAAAGGTCTTTGTGCATGGTGTCGAGCGTCGGCTGGTCGCCGGTGTAAGCATG
>JAZKID010000063.1:0-12502 GCA_040385045.1 Pseudomonadota bacterium
ACACGCGTCATGCCAAGCTTCTTGGCAATGACCCCTGATCTCTGTTTTGCGTGTGCAGACATTATACCCTCTTAGGCCGCGTGCGCCGAAAGCTTGATCTCGACGTCGACACCGGCAGCGAGATCGAGCTTCATCAAAGCATCGACTGTTTGCGGTGTTGGATCGATAATATCGAGCAGACGCTTGTGCGTGCGCATTTCGAACTGCTCGCGCGACTTCTTGTCGATGTGCGGCGAACGGTTCACGGTGAACTTTTCAATCAGTGTTGGCAGCGGGATCGGTCCACGCACGCGTGCGCCGGTCCGTTTTGCCGTTTGCACGATCTCTTTTGTCGATACATCGAGGATACGATGGTCGAACGCTTTGAGACGGATGCGGATATTTTGATCGTGCATTGTTTTCAATCCTTGAGAAAGTTTTCAAAACGGAGCGCGCTGATGCGCGCCCCGCATTTTCAATCCTTCAGTTAGTCCATAATTTTCGCAACGACGCCGGCGCCGACGGTACGGCCACCTTCACGGATAGCGAAGCGGAGCTTCTCTTCCATGGCGATCGGCGTAATCAGTTCGACATCCATAGCAACGTTATCGCCAGGCATGACCATTTCCGTGCCAGCTGGCAGCGAGCAAACGCCCGTCACGTCTGTCGTGCGGAAGTAGAATTGCGGACGATAGTTCGTGAAGAACGGCGTGTGACGGCCACCCTCTTCTTTCGTGAGGATGTAAGCTTCAGCCTTGAACTTCTTGTGCGGTGTGATGCTGCCCGGTTTGCAGAGAACCTGACCGCGCTCGATGCCCGTACGGTCGATACCGCGGAGCAGCGCGCCGATGTTGTCGCCGGCCTGACCCTGATCGAGCAGTTTGCGGAACATTTCAACGCCCGTGACAGTCGTTTTCGTCGTGTCGCGAAGACCGACGATTTCAACTTCTTCACCGACTTTCACGATACCGCGTTCGACACGACCCGTCGCAACCGTACCACGGCCCGAGATCGAGAACACGTCTTCAACCGGCATAAGGAACGGCAGATCGATCGGACGTTCCGGCTGCGGGATGTAAGCGTCAACAGCTTCCATCAGCTTCAAAATAGCATCGTGGCCGAGTTCTTTGTTTGAAGATTCTAGAGCTGCAAGAGCCGAACCGCGTACGATCGGAATCTTGTCGCCCGGGAACTGGTATTTCGAAAGAAGTTCACGGACTTCCATTTCAACGAGTTCGAGCAATTCAGGATCGTCGACCATGTCGCACTTGTTCATGAACACGACGAGGGCCGGAACGCCGACCTGACGTGCGAGCAGGATGTGTTCGCGCGTTTGCGGCATCGGGCCGTCGGCAGCGGACACAACGAGGATCGCGCCGTCCATCTGCGCAGCACCGGTGATCATGTTCTTCACATAGTCGGCGTGGCCCGGGCAATCGACGTGAGCGTAGTGACGCTTTGCCGTTTCGTATTCAACGTGCGCTGTCGAGATCGTGATGCCGCGCGCTTTTTCTTCCGGCGCTTTATCGATCTGGTCGTAAGCGGTGAACGTTGCGCCGCCTGATTCAGCGAGAACTTTCGTAATCGCGGCTGTCAGCGATGTCTTGCCATGGTCGACGTGACCAATGGTGCCGATATTGCAGTGCGGCTTGTTGCGGTTGAATTTTTCTTTAGACATTTAGGTCGCTCCGTTTTTGTCTTCAGTTGAGTTACGCGTATTTCGCCTGAACCTGCTCTGCAACGTTTTGCGGAACCTGCTCATAGTGATCGAATTGCATGGTGAAGGTCGCACGCCCTTGTGAGAACGAACGCAGGTTGTTGACGTAGCCGAACATGTTGGCAAGCGGCACCATCGCGTTGATGACGGTGGCGTTGCCGCGCATGTCCTGACCCATGATCTGGCCACGGCGCGAGTTCAGATCGCCGATGACCGAACCGACGTAATCTTCCGGTGAAACAACTTCCACCTTCATGATCGGCTCGAGAAGTTTGGATGCGCCCTTTTGCAGAGCTTCGCGGAATGCCGTACGGCCCGCGATTTCGAACGCGATCGCGCTACTATCGACATCGTGATACGCGCCGTCAATCAATGTGACTTTCGTGTCGACGACAGGGAAGCCGGCGATCACGCCCGCACCCAGAACCGACTGAAGGCCTTTTTCAACGCCCGGGATGAATTCTTTTGGAATGGTACCGCCGACGATCTTGGATTCAAATTCGAAACCTTTGCCGACTTCATTCGGCTCGACGACGATTTTCACGCGCGCAAACTGGCCGGAACCGCCGGATTGTTTCTTGTGCGTGTAATCGACTTCCGATTTCTTCGTCACCATTTCGCGATAGGCCACCTGCGGCGCGCCGATGTTGGCATCCACTTTGTAAGTGCGGCGAAGAATGTCGACTTTAATATCGAGATGAAGTTCGCCCATGCCCTTCAAAATCGTCTGGCCGGATTCCTGATCGGTGGAAACGCGGAACGAAGGATCTTCGGCAGCAAGTTTTTGTAGCGCGATGCCCAGTTTTTCTTGGTCGGCTTTCGATTTCGGCTCGATTGCGATTTCGATCACAGGTTCAGGGAATTCCATCTTTTCAAGAATGACCGGCTTCTGCATGTCGCAGAGCGTGTCGCCGGTGCGTGTTTCTTTCAGACCGGCCAATGCAACGATATCGCCGGCATAAGCTTCTTTAATGTCTTCGCGGTTGTTTGCATGCATCAACAGCATGCGGCCAACGCGCTCTTTTTTCTCGCGCGTTGAATTGCTCAGCGTTGTACTGGAGCTCAGCACGCCTGAATAGATGCGGCAAAACGTAATCGTGCCGACGAACGGATCGTCCATGATTTTGAACGCAAGAAGCGACATTGGTTCGTCGTCTTTCGGCATGCGCACCATGTCTTCGCCCGTGTCCGGATCGATGCCTTTGATCGCGCCGCGATCGAGCGGGCTTGGCAGGTAGTCGACAACCGCGTCAAGAAGTGGCTGCACGCCCTTGTTTTTGAACGCCGTACCGCAAAGAATTGGGTAAAACGCACCCATGAGGACGGCCTTACGGATCATCCGTTTCAGCGTCGCTTCATCCGGCTCGTTGCCATCAAGGAACGCGGCAAGAACTGTGTCGTCGAGTTCGACAGCGGATTCGACGAGCAGCGCGCGATACTCTTTCGCCTTGTCGGCGAGATCGGCAGGAATGTCTTCATCGTGGAATTTTGCGCCGAGTCCTTCATCCTCCCAGACGACCGCTTTCATACGGACGAGATCGATGAGGCCTTTGAAATTGTTTTCAGCGCCGATCGGGAGCTGGATCGGAACAGCTTTCGCGCCGAGACGGTCTTTGATGTCCTTCAGGCACATATAGAAATCTGCGCCTGTCTTATCCATCTTGTTGGCAAAAACGATGCGGGGAACTCTGTACTTGTCGCCCTGGCGCCAGACTGTTTCTGTCTGCGGCTCAACACCCTGGTTGCCGTCGAGAACAACGACAGCACCATCGAGAACGCGCAAGGAACGTTCGACTTCAATCGTGAAGTCAACGTGGCCCGGTGTGTCGATAATGTTCAGGCGCTTGCCATGCCAGATGGCTGTCGTCGCAGCGGATGTAATTGTAATACCGCGCTCCTGCTCCTGCTCCATCCAGTCCATGGTCGCAGCACCATCATGCACTTCGCCGATCTTGTGCGATTTGCCGGTGTAATAAAGAATACGCTCGGTCGTCGTCGTCTTGCCCGCGTCAATGTGGGCCATGATGCCGAAGTTGCGATAGTCTTCCAGTTTGTATTCGCGAGCCATGACTGCTTAAAATCCTTACCAGCGGTAATGCGCGAAGGCGCGGTTGGCTTCAGCCATCTTGTGGCCGTCTTCTTTTTTCTTGGCAGCGATGCCGCGGTTGTTCGATGCATCGAGTAATTCTGCAGCGAGCCGCTCCGGCATCGTTTTTTCACCGCGGCCGCGCGCAGCCGTGATGATCCAGCGAATGGCCAGCGCCTGACGGCGCTCGGGGCGGACTTCAACCGGAACCTGATAGGTCGCACCACCGACGCGGCGCGAACGCACTTCGACGGATGGCTTGATGTTGTCCATCGCCTGATGGAAAATTTCGAGCGCCTTGCCTTTTGTTTTCGCCTCGATGATGTCGAAAGCGCCATAAACGATGGTTTCGGCGGCGGATTTTTTGCCATCATACATGATGGCATTCATGAACTTCGACAGAACCAGATCGTGGAACTTCGGATCCGGAAGGACTTCGCGTTTTTCTGCGGCGTGACGACGTGACATAAACGGTTCCCCTTACTTCGGACGCTTCGCGCCGTATTTCGAACGACGCTGCTTGCGGTCTTTAACGCCTTGCGTATCGAGAACGCCGCGGATGATGTGGTAACGCACGCCCGGCAAATCCTTCACACGGCCACCGCGGATCATCACGACAGAGTGTTCCTGCAGGTTGTGCCCCTCGCCCGGAATGTAACCGATCACTTCAAAACCGTTGGTCAGGCGCACTTTCGACACTTTACGAAGCGCAGAGTTCGGCTTCTTCGGAGTCGTTGTGTAAACGCGCGTACAGACGCCGCGTTTTTGCGGACAGCGGTTCAAGGCCGGCGTTTTATTGCGCACTTTCAGTGGCGCACGCGGCTTGCGGATCAGTTGCGAAATTGTTGGCATGTCAGCCCTTCATCAAAAAAAATCGGTTCCAAAAAATGCTTCCCAGAATCACGCCTCAACGCAATTTGCCCAGAGCCTGTTCGGTTCTGGGGTGAGAAAAGACAGGGGACCAGCCTTTAAAAGCCGCTCATGTCATTCCAGGAATTCATCTTTTTAAGCTCAGTTGCGTTTAGGAAAGCAGCTTCATAGCAAGGCGCCCTGAAGACAAACATCCCTACGGCCAACCGTGGATGGGTGTGTGATAAGCGAAACAGGCGTTCAGGTCAATGGCTTACAACAGTTTTTAAACCAAGCGGACTTTTGGCCGGAGCTTTTAAGATACCACCATCAGGTATAGTAAATAAGAAGTTTTTTCTATATTTAGTATTGGAAATTAATGTAAATAAATAGTACATTTATTCAAATACTTATGGATTTAAATAAATAATTTTACATATACATGATTAACATACGTTATCTGTGTATTTTATACCCCTGTAAACGCTTTGAGCGATAAATTCAGCATCAGAACAAAATGTCTATTTTTGCCGGAGAGTTGAATTATGCCGATTAAAACAATCGATCAAGCACAGACGGCCAGCATTGTCGGAGATGATGGCGTTATCAAAGGCAATGAATTCAAAAAACTCCTGACTGCTCGCTTCGGCGCAGGCAATGTCAACCATTCGAGTGTGACCAACACGGATTATGTCGACTTTAAAATCATCGACAAGATGTTCAGTGAAGGCAGCATCGGCCAGGCAGAATACGATAATTACAAGGAAGTCGCAGGCAAGGTCAAAAACAGGCAGGGCACAATAGGTCCTTACCTCTCAATCCGAGACCTTGAACAAATGTATCCGCAGGGGATCGATCAGGCGGCGCAGGCAAAGTTCGGGCTTACACCAAAAACGGCGCAGAAAAATGAAACAACAGGAACGACAACAACAGAAGCAGTGAAAGTTCCGGCAACGACCGAGCAGGAAAAGAAAACCGCAAATGCTGTCTTAGAGGAATATAGCGGGCAAATAGACCGCGATCTTGCCAAACATCAAAACTTGACAGCCAAGGAAGATGTAGACGCGACAACCGCGCTTAATGGTGCAAAAGCATTGATATCCCCCGCAAAAGAAGGGGTCCGCACAGACAAGATCGATAAAAACGCAGCGAGAGGTCTGTATACGGCTCTCTTCAGCACACACAAACTTCAGATCGACGGCAAAGACATCAGCGGCGACAAGATGGTCAGCATCTGGAAATCGATTGATTTCAAAGGCGGCACAATTACTCTCGCAGATTTCAACCAGCAGGTTGAAAAGCAGTTAAAAGGCGCGACGCCGTCGGTGGAGAAAAACACAACAACACTGAAACCCTCGGTGACAACGAAAACGCCTGAAGCGGCACAAAAAACTTATGACGAGTCCGTTGCAAAAATCAGGCAAAGTGAAATTTACAAAAAGAATGTCGATGCTTTTGCAAGCAATTTTGAAAAATCTACAAATGATTCTTCAAACGTCATCCCGGAAATCTCAAAGGACATTCTGTTCGCGCTCGGCAAAATTACGAAAAACGGCAACGATTATGTCGTCCCAGAAAAATACCAGGCTTTTCTCAAAAACGTTTATGTCGGCGTGAAGCTGAAAGATTTCGTCTCGATCATCGACGATATCGATAAGAGCAATACGACAACTGCATCGACATCAAGTACAGCTGAATCGACATCAAATACAACTGTAAGTGAAACAAATGTAAAATCCGAAAGGCTGACGCGCGAGAGCGTGGTTGAAACGGTGCGCAAAAGCGATATTTACAAAAAGAACAAAATTTTTGCAGATATTTTTGAAAGATATGTTCCGAAAGATGTTAAAATCCTTGAGCAGGATCATTTACGCGATATTCTCGTTGCGCTCGATAAAGGAACTTACACCGTTGAAAACGGCGAAGAGAAATGGCGCATCGACCAGAAATACCGCGATATTTCGATGAGCAAAAGCATGACGCTGACCGAAATCACGAACAAGGTCAACGAGATCGATGGCAATAAATCTATAACACCCAGCGCAAAAGAACTCGCAATTCCTGCCCTTCAAGATCTAAAAACAAGAGCGCAGAAGGCAATCGATTCGGGCAAGTTAAACTCCCAACAAATCGAAGGCGCAAAAAGGGCTATCGTTGATGCAAACGCCGCTATTCAAGCGCTAAATGACGGTACTGTGAATGAAAAACACAATCCAACAATTTTGGCAGCGTTTTTAAAAGGAAAAGTTGATGGCGACGACTCTGAAACGCCAGCTATAAAAGAACTTGCGCTTCCAGTGTTACAGGATTTGAAAACAAGGATACAGCAGGCAATCGCCTCCGGAAAATTAAACTCTCAGCAATTGGAAGGCGCAAAAAAGGCTCTCGCTGAGGCAAACGCCGCTATTCAGGCACTAAATGACGGCACTGTGAATGAGAAACACAATCCAACAATTTTGGCAGCGTTTTTAAAAGGTAAAGTTGATGGAGATGACACCATACCGTAGTGTCAGTAAAAAATTGGCCTACAAGAATTGAGCGGTGGCCAAGCGTTAGTGTTGCTGCGGTAACCTGCCCTGCCACCAGCAGAGCAGCGGCGTAACGGCAAGCTCCATCATCAGTCCAAATTGCATCTGCGGCGATGGAACGCCTTCGACAAGACAGCCGAACAGCCGCGCCAGGCCACCGATAAAAACAATCAGCGTCAATAGCCGGAAGCGCGCAGTTTTCGTTTCGATATCCGGCACACAACTCCAGAATCCGAAACCGATCGCTAACAGCAACCCGGACAAATAACGGAAATGGCTGTCGGCATCGCGCGTGACCAGTCCATCCACAAAAGCGAGACCGATACCGCTTCCAAGCAGACCGGGTGTTACAGGCACAATTCCACCGACAAGAACCGTGATTTGAAGAAGACGTTTTTCGCTTAAAAGTTTCATCGCAGGACGGTAGCACGCTTTTATTTACAGCCCATCCCCATTTGTCACAGAGAATGCAACGAAGAACTTGAATTAGAGAAAAAGATTTTTATCATAGTCTTATGGCGATCAATCCTGTCGTAAATAAACAATTTAGTTACGGAAATTCGGCTTCTTCATTTCAGATTACGCGGCGCGGCCTGCAAGCTGCAATATTTGAGAAACTGGAACAAAAAGCTAAAACGGAACCTGCTATTATTGCGCTTAAACAACAGCTGATTGTTGCTTTAAAAAAATATCTGAAAGATTTGCGTGATAGCAATTATCAAAAAGTGACGGATGCAAAAAAAACGTCACTTTTAAATGATTTGCGGTTAGGAAAAATAACAACGCACAAATTTGCGGAGGAATTTGACCGCGTACAGTTTTTGAAACCTGAAAATCTCAGCACAAAAGATCTCTGGCCTTTTCTGAGCGACGATCAGAAAATTGTTAACCGGCAGTCGGCAATACGAAAGATCATGAACCAGATTGCCGAAAAAATAGCTGGCGTGTTTATTGATGCGAATTACATTTCCCGGGAACAGTTATTGATTAAAAATGAAAAGGGTGAACTGTTTCAAACTGAAGATCCGGAAGCACAGCCTGTCTATAAATTTACCTACGATTATATCAAAGCCATTGCCGAAGAAAATTTCAGGTAATTATTTTTTACCTTTTTTCTTACCAACAACAGCCATGTTGTCGACAAGGTTCGGATAAGGCCGCCCCGCTTTCGCAGCGCGTGTTTTCGCCTCTTGTTTTTGCGCGGCCGTCAGTTTCTTCGGTTTGCCGGTTTGAGGGCGCGGCTTTTGCCAGGGTGGTTTTTTAGTTTTTTCCATAAATGAAAAAGCCGGAGCGGTTTTGATTGTTCCAAAAAACCGCAAATAAAAAACCCAAGTCAGATAAACTGACTTGGGTTACAACTTCGTTCCTTTTAATTTTTAAAAGCCGTGAGATTATTCGGCCGCCGTGATCATCGGTGTTTGTTCAGCCGCCGGAGCAGCCTGCGATCTGGCACGCTCTTCGAGGATCAACGCATCACGCGATGTCGCAATTTCCTGCAGCTTGTTCATCACACCGCCCGTACCCGCCGGGATGAGACGACCGACGATGACATTTTCCTTCAGACCTTCGAGCGTATCCGATTTGCCGTTGACCGCGGCTTCGGTAAGAACGCGCGTTGTTTCCTGGAAGGATGCTGCGGAGATGAACGAACGTGTCTGCAAGGATGCCTTGGTAATACCAAGCAGAACAGGTACGGCCGTTGCTTCCTTTTTCTTTTCGGCGCGCAGGCGATCGTTCTCTTCCATATAATCGAGCTTTTCGACCTGCTCGCCTTTCAGGAAGAGGCTGCTGTCGCCGGCATCGGTCACTTCAACTTTCTGCAGCATCTGGCGAACGATCACCTCGATGTGTTTGTCGTTGATGATCACGCCCTGCAAGCGGTAGACTTCCTGAATTTCATTGACGAGGAAGGCAGCCAACGCCTCCACGCCCTTGATCGCCAGAATGTCATGCGGTGCAGGATTGCCGTCGACGATGTAATCGCCTTTTTCAACACGGTCGCCGTCCTGCAAGTGGATGTGCTTGCCCTTCGGAACCAGATATTCGACAGGTTCAATTGAAGCATCGTCTGGCGTAATCGTCAGGCGGCGCTTGTTCTTGTAATCCTTGCCGAACTGCACGGTGCCTTCCGTCTCGGCGATAATCGCCGCGTCTTTCGGTTTGCGTGCTTCGAACAATTCAGCGACACGCGGCAAACCGCCGGTGATGTCGCGTGTTTTCGCGCTCTCAAGCGAAATACGCGCGAGCGTATCGCCTGCCTGCACTTCACGGCCGACGTCGACCGACAGAATGGCTTCCGCCGGAAGAATGTAACGGGCGTCGCCACCGCGCTTCAGTTTCTTCACTTTGCCTTTCGCGTCTTTCACGACAAGTGCGGGGCGCAATTCTGCCGCGCGCGGGTTGGCGCGCACGTCAAGAATGACACGCTTCGTAATACCTGTCGCTTCGTCGGTGGCTTCGGTAACAGAGAGACCTTCGACGAGATCTTCGAAATCCACCGTGCCGTCGACTTCCGTCATGATCGGGCGTGAGTACGGATCCCATTCAGCGAGGCGCTGGCCGCGCTTGATCTTGTCACCGTCATTCACTTTCAGCTTGGTGCCATAGCCCACTTTGTGAATGGCGCGTTCTTCGCCATCGGTATCGACGACGACGACAGCCATGTTGCGGGCCATCGCCATCATGTTGCCATCACTGTCTTTCGCAACATTGCCGTTGCGGATTTTCACCGTACCGTCGAATGAAGATTCAACGAACGACTGCTCGTTCACCTGTGCGGCGCCGCCGATGTGGAACGTGCGCATGGTGAGCTGCGTGCCCGGTTCGCCGATCGACTGCGCGGCGATAACGCCGACAGCCTCACCCATGTTGACAGGTGTACCGCGCGCAAGGTCGCGGCCGTAGCAGGCGGCGCAGATGCCGTTTTTCACTTCGCAGGTCAGTGCCGAGCGGATTTTCACTTCCTGAATACCCGCCTTGGCAATGTCTGTGACATCTTTTTCATCGATCAGCTGGTGCGCTTTAACGATCATCGCACCCGTAGACGGATGGACGATATCGAATGCAGCCGTGCGGCCGAGAATGCGCTGGCCGAGCGATGCAATCACCTGCCCTGCGTCGACGATTGCCGTCATCTGAATGCCGGCCGTTGTGCCGCAATCCGGCTCGTTGACGATGCAATCCTGCGCGACGTCGACAAGACGGCGCGTGAGATAGCCCGAGTTCGCCGTTTTCAGCGCGGTATCGGCAAGACCTTTACGTGCACCGTGCGTCGAGTTGAAATATTCAAGAACGGTCAGGCCTTCCTTGAAGTTCGAGATGATCGGCGTCTCGATGATTTCGCCGGACGGTTTCGCCATCAGGCCGCGCATACCGCCGAGCTGACGCATCTGCGCCGGCGAACCGCGCGCCGACGAGTGCGACATCATATAGATGGAGTTGAGGGATTTCTGGCCCACAACATCGATCTTTTCTTTCTGAATTTCGCCCATCATTTCGGAGGCGACCTTGTCCGAGCACTTCGCCCAGGCATCGACCACCTTGTTGTATTTTTCGCCCTGCGTGATGAGACCGTCGAGATATTGCTGCTCGTAATCGTTGACGAGCTGGCGTGTCGTTTCGACGATCTTCTCTTTCGTTGCCGGAATGACGATGTCGTCCTTGCCGAACGAAATACCCGCTTTGAACGCGTGGCTGAAACCAAGCTGCATGATGCGGTCGCAGAAAATCACCGTCTCTTTCTGTCCGCAGTTGCGGTAGACGATATCGATCAGGCTGGAGATTTCTTTCTTCGTCATCAATTTGCTGACGACATCGAAATCGATTTTGTGATGCTTGGGCAACAACTGCGCAATCAGCACACGGCCGGGCGAGGTTTCGACGATCTTCGTCGTCGGATTGCCTTTTTCGTCGATGTTCTTGAAACGCCATTTGATTTTGGCATGCAGGCCGACGACTTTATCGGACAGCGCGTGCTCAAGTTCGCCGATGCTGGCATACACGCCCTGCATCGGGTTCTTCTTGTTCGTTGCGTCGAACGCGCCCTTCTCACCCTCGTTCATCAACGAGAGATAATAAAGACCGAGAACGATATCCTGTGATGGCACGATAATCGGCTGGCCGTTGGCAGGATGCAGAATGTTGTTCGTCGACATCATCAGCACGCGTGCTTCCAGCTGCGCTTCCAATGACAATGGTACGTGAACGGCCATCTGGTCGCCGTCGAAGTCGGCGTTGAACGCCGTGCAGACGAGCGGGTGCAGCTGGATTGCTTTGCCTTCGACAAGAACAGGCTCGAATGCCTGAATGCCAAGACGGTGCAGTGTCGGTGCGCGGTTCAAAAGAACCGGATGTTCGCGGATGACTTCGTCGAGAATGTCCCAGACTTCGGGCTTTTCTTTTTCGACGAGCTTCTTCGCCTGTTTGACAGTCGACGAGAAGCCTTTCGCTTCAAGGCGCGAATAGATGAACGGCTTGAACAGCTCGAGTGCCATTTTCTTCGGCAGGCCGCATTGATGAAGTTTCAATTCGGGACCGACGACGATGACGGAACGGCCGGAATAGTCGACGCGCTTGCCGAGCAAGTTCTGGCGGAAGCGGCCCTGTTTGCCTTTCAGCATGTCGGACAGCGATTTCAGCGGACGCTTGTTGGCACCTGCGATCACGCGGCCGCGGCGGCCGTTGTCGAACAACGCGTCGACAGCTTCCTGCAGCATGCGTTTTTCGTTGCGGATGATGATGTCCGGAGCGCGCAACTCGATCAGGCGCTTCAGACGGTTGTTACGGTTGATCACGCGGCGATAAAGATCGTTGAGATCCGACGTCGCAAAGCGGCCGCCATCCAGCGGTACCAACGGGCGCAGATCCGGCGGGATCACCGGCACATGCTTCAGGATCATCCATTCCGGCTTGTTGCCGGATGTGATGAAGGCTTCAACGATTTTCAGGCGCTTCGCCAGTTTTTTCGGTTTCAGATCGCCCGTCGCAACGGCCAGTTCTTCACGAATCTGGTCGCGGATTTTCTCTAAATCCATGCGCTCGAGAATTTCGCGGATCGCTTCCGCGCCGATCATGGCGGTGAAGCTGTCCTGGCCGAATTCTTCCTGCGCCTTCGTGTACTCTTCTTCGGAAAGAAGCTGGTATTCTTTCAGCGGCGTCAGGCCGGGTTCGGTAACGAGATAATATTCGAAATAGAGAATCCGCTCGAGATCCTTCAGCGTCATGTCCAGCAGCATGCCGATACGCGACGGAAGTGATTTCAGGAACCAGATGTGCGCGACAGGTGCCGCGAGTTCGATATGGCCCATGCGTTCACGGCGAACGATAGAGCGAGTGACTTCGACT
>JAZKID010000064.1:0-11925 GCA_040385045.1 Pseudomonadota bacterium
GACGCGCGGTTTCGGTTTTAAAGTCCTGCTCGACATTGTTGCGCATTTTTTCTTTATCGGCGGTGCGCTGACCATTCTTGTCGCTGTTCTGTGGCCGGAAATTCTTTTCACCTTTCCGCTCCGGCAGCCGAATATCTGGCTGATCGTGATGGCCGGTTACCCGATCCTGTCGGTGATCCCGCAGGAACTTGTCTACCGCCCGCTGTTTTTTCATCGCTACGGCGCGCTTTTTCAACGTGACACGAAGCTTGCCATTTTCGCCAATGCGCTGTTTTTCGGTTTTGCGCATATCGTCATGGCCAACCCGGTAGCGGTGGCCGGAACGATGGCGATCAGCCTTTTGTTTGCGCGGCGCTATCTGAAGTCGGAATCGCTGTGGGCCGTGTGGCTGGAGCACAGTCTTTATGGCTGCCTGATCTTCACGATCGGTCTCGGAATTTATTTTTACACCGGCTCGGCGCATTTGCGCTAAACGGCCAAGCTTTTGACAAAGTTGTCAGCTTTGCTGGCTTATCTCTGGATAAGCAAAAAAGCCTGTGATACGAAAGATTTGCTTCTTTCAGGGAAGTGAAACAGCATTTTCCAAGCAGGCGGTGCGCGAAAGGCCATCTGCAAGGGGTAACATGGACCGCGAACAAACAACGCAGACGTCGTTCCTGTACGGCGCCAATGCGGATTATATCGAATCTTTGCAGGACGATTTTCAGGGTAACGCCGCGCTGGATAGTGCCTGGCGCAGTTTTTTCACCCGCCTCAACGACAATCCGAAAGATGTTGAATCGCATGTCCGCGGCCCGTCATGGACAAAGCCGTCATGGCGCCCCAACCAGAACGGCGCTGCGCATGAGACCGAAGCAGGACAAGTTGCTGCAAAAATCCGTAAAGCGGGTGCTGCGAACGGTGCCGCTTTAAGCGAAGAGCAGATTTTAGGCGCGGCGCGCGACAGTCTGCGTGCGTTCATGATGATCCGCGCTTACCGTGCCCGTGGTCATCTTCTGGCCGATCTCGACCCCCTGAAGCTTGATCCGCCGAAATATGATCCCGAGCTGGATCCGGAAACATATGGCTTCAGCGCGCTCGATACGCCGGTTTTTATCGACGGCTCGCTGGGGCGCGACTTTGCAAGCGTCAACGAGATTGTTGAAATCCTGCGCGGCACTTATTGCGGTACGCTCGGTGTCGAATACATGCACATTTCTGAAATCGAGACGCGCCAATGGCTGCAAGAGCGTCTTGAAGCGCGCTACCAGCAGGAAACGCTTTCAAGCGAAGACAGGCGCATGATCCTGCGCAAGCTGGTCGAGGCGGAAGGCTTCGAGAAATTCCTCGATATCAAATATACGGCGACGAAGCGCTTCGGCCTCGACGGCGGCGAGTCGATGATTCCGGCTCTTGATTTCATCATCCGCCGCGCCGCGCAGCAGGATGTGCAGGAAATTGTCTTGGGCATGGCGCATCGCGGCCGCCTCAACGTGCTCGCCAATGTCATGGCGAAACCGCACCGCGTGATCTTCCACGAATTCAAGGGCGGCTCATCCACGCCGGACGATGTCGAAGGTTCGGGCGATGTGAAATACCATCTCGGTGCGTCGGCGGACCGTGAATTCGACGGCAGAACCGTTCATCTGTCGTTGACGCCGAACCCGTCGCATCTCGAAATCGTCGATCCGGTCGTGCTCGGCAAAGCGCGCGCGAAAGGCGACCAGCTTGGCGACGCGAAAGATCGCGGCAAGGTTTTGCCGCTGCTCATTCACGGCGATGCTGCCTTTGCCGGGCAGGGCGTCGTTGCCGAATGCTTAGGGCTGTCAGGTTTAAAAGGCTACAAGACGGGCGGCAGCCTGCATCTCATCGTCAACAACCAGATCGGTTTTACGACCAATCCGCGCTATTCGCGTTCGTCGCCTTATCCGTCCGATGTCGCAAAAATGATTGAGGCGCCGATCTTCCATGTCAACGGCGACGACCCCGATGCGGTGGCGTTCGCGGCGCAGCTCGCGATCGATTTTCGCCAGCGTTACCGCCGCCCGGTCGTGCTCGACCTGATCTGTTATCGCCGCTACGGACATAACGAGACGGACGAGCCTGCCTTCACGCAGCCGATCATGTACAAAAAAATCCGCGCGCATGAATCGACGCTGCAAATTTACGGCCGCAAGCTTGTCGAGCAGGGCGTGATGAGCGCCGAGGAAGTCGAAAAAGAAAAAGCCGACTGGCGCGCGCATCTCGAGGTTGAATATGAAGCGGGCCAGAACTATCTGCCGAACAAGGCCGACTGGCTGGACGGCCGCTGGTCGGGTCTTTCATCGGTGGGTGAGGACGAAACACAGCGCGGCAAAACCGGACTTGAAATTGATGTGCTGCGCGATATCGGCATGAAGCTCACCGAAATTCCGGAAGATTTCACGCTTCACAAAACGATCCGGCGCTTCATCGATAACCGGCGCAAGCAGGTTGAAGACGGCAATGCCATCGACTGGGCGCTGGCCGAAGCTTTTGCTTTTGGGTCCTTGCTGATCGAAGGGCACCGTGTGCGTCTGTCGGGTCAGGATTGTCAGCGCGGCACGTTCTCGCAGCGTCATTCCGCCTTGCGCGATCAGGAAACGGACAAGGTTTATACGCCGCTGCGTAACCTGTCGGAAACGCAGGCGCCTGTTGAAGTGATAAACTCGATGCTGTCCGAAGTCGCGGTGCTCGGTTTCGATTATGGTTACACATTGTCCGAGCCAAATGCGCTCGTCGCCTGGGAAGCGCAGTTCGGCGATTTCGCCAACGGCGCACAGGTGTTGTTCGACCAGTTCATTTCTGCAGGTGAGCGCAAATGGCTGCGTATGTCGGCCCTCGTCTGTCTTCTGCCGCATGGCTATGAAGGACAGGGACCGGAGCATTCCTCCGCGCGCCTCGAACGCTTTTTGCAGATGTGCGCGGAAGACAATATGCAGGTCGCGAACTGCACGACACCTGCAAATTATTTCCACATTCTGCGCCGCCAGATGAAGCGCAATTTCCGGAAACCGCTGATCCTGATGACGCCAAAATCGCTGCTGCGTCACAAACGCTGCGTCTCGACGCTGGAAGACATGGGGCCCGACAGCATGTTCCACCGGCTGTTATGGGATGATGCGCAGCGTCTGACGGGTGAAAAAATCAAACTGCAGAACGACAATGACATCCGCCGCGTCGTGCTCTGTTCGGGCAAGGTATACTACGATCTTTACGAAGAGCGCGAAAAACGTGGCATCGCCAATGTCTATCTGCTGCGCGTCGAGCAGCTCTATCCGTTCCCGGCCAAATCTTTGCTCCATGAATTATCACGCTTTCCGAATGCGGATGTGGTTTGGTGTCAGGAAGAGCCGAAAAACATGGGCCCGTGGACGTTCGTCGAGTCTTATCTCGAATGGGTCTTGAGTCAGATCACCACGGCATCGAAGCGGCCGCGCTATGTCGGCCGCGCAGCTTCGGCGGCAACGGCAACGGGTTTAATGTCGAAACATCAAAAACAATTGCAAGCGTTTCTCGATGAAGCGTTTGCGGGATAGAATCTAGAAAAGGACGATCAGGATGGGTGTCGAAATTCGCGTGCCGGCTTTGGGCGAGAGCATCTCGGAAGCCACGATTGGCAAATGGTTCAAGAAGGAAGGCGAGGCTGTCAATCAGGATGAGCCGCTTGTCGAACTGGAAACGGAAAAAGTGACCGTCGAAGTTCCAGCCCCTGCGGGCGGTGTGCTGACGAAAATCACCGTCAAGGAAGGCGACACGATCGCTGTCGGCGGTCTGCTTGGCTCGATCATGGAAGGCGCTGCCAAGGCTGCTGCTGCGCCTGCTGTAAAAAAAGCGGAGCCTACAAAAACGGAAGCTGCGCCCGCGAAGAAAGAATCGCTGCAACCGGCGAAGCCCGCTAACACAAATGTTGACACGGACCGCAACGGCCCGGCTGTCGCGCGTCTCGCCACCGAAAGCGGCAAAGCTGTTCCGGCAGCAGGTTCCGGCAAGGATGGCCGCGTAACCAAGGGCGATATGATGGCGGCTGTCGAAGCCGGCGCATCGCTGGCCGCAACAACAGAACCTGCGAAATCGGTGCGTGCGCCGTCGCCACAAAATGATTCCGCGCGCGAAGAGCGTGTGAAGATGACGAAACTTCGCCAGACCATCGCCCGCCGCCTGAAGGAAGCGCAGAACACGGCAGCGATGCTCACCACTTTTAACGAGGTGGATATGAGCGCGGTGATGGACCTGCGTAAAGAATATAAAGACATGTTCGAGAAGAAGCACGGCGTGAAGCTTGGCTTCATGAGCTTCTTCGTCAAGGCGGTGGTGCAGGCCTTAAAAGAAATTCCGGCCGTCAATGCCGAGATCGACGGCACGGATCTGATCTATAAAAATTATTACCATATCGGCATTGCGGTCGGCACCGAGAAAGGCCTTGTCGTGCCGGTGCTGCGCGATGCGGACCAGCTGTCTTTTGCCGAAGTCGAAAAAAACATCGGTGTGTTCGGCCAGCGCGCGCGCGACGGACAGCTGACGATCGAGGATTTCCAAGGCGGTACGTTCACGATCTCGAACGGCGGCGTTTATGGCTCGCTGATGTCGACACCAATTTTGAACGCGCCGCAGTCCGGCATTCTTGGCATGCACAAGATTCAGGAACGGCCAATGGTCGTCGACGGCAAGGTTGTCGTGCGGCCGATGATGTATCTGGCCCTCTCTTACGATCATCGCGTCATTGACGGCAAGGAAGCGGTGACCTTCCTCGTCCGCGTGAAAGAGGATCTCGAAGATCCCGCGCGCCTGATCATGGATTTATAAGGAGAGACGAAAATGGTTGCAGAACTCGGATTCCTCGGCTGGAGCGTTGTGCTGCTGCTGGTCCACATCATTTTGCAGGCGTCGCTCGCGACTAAAGAATTCGGCATGACGTATAATGCCAGCCCGCGCGATGAAAATCCTGCGACAACAGGCCTGTATGCAGGCCGTGCCAAACGTGCGCTTCTGAATTTTCTCGAAACCTATCCGGCTTTCATTGCGCTCGCCATCGGGCTTGAACTGACGAAGCGGACGGGTGGTACGGCCGAAACAGGTGCGCTGATCTGGCTCTGCGCACGTTGCGTTTATCTGCCTGTTTATCTGGCGGGCATTCCTATGCTGCGCACACTGATCTGGGCGGCTTCCCTCATCGGCCTTGTCATGATGCTCGCCCGGTTCATGGGCTGGTCCTGAAATTTCTGGAGTTGTAAATGTCTTATGATCTGATCGTTATCGGCTCCGGTCCTGCCGGTTATGTTTGCGCCATCCGCGCCGCGCAGCTTGGTCTGAAAACTGCCATCATCGAGAAAAGCAAGACGCTCGGCGGAACGTGCCTGAACATCGGCTGCATCCCGTCAAAAGCGCTGCTGCATGCGTCGGAGCTTTTTGACGAAGCGGCGCACGAGTTCAAGAATTTCGGCATCGATATTCCAGCGCCGAAGCTGAACCTTCCCGCGATGATGAAGCACAAGTGCGACGTCGTCGATGCGAACGTCAACGGCGTCGCGTTTTTAATGAAGAAGAACAAGATCGACGTCGTGACCGGCACGGCAAAATTCGTCGCGGCGAACAAGCTCGACGTCGATGGCAAGCTTTACGAGGGCAAATCGATCGTTATCGCGACAGGTTCGGTCGTTGCCGATCTGCCGGGCGTCGAGATCGACGAAAAGACCATCGTCTCGTCGACAGGCGCGCTTGAACTGTCCGCCGTGCCAAAAAAAATGATCGTCATCGGCGCCGGTGTCATCGGTCTTGAGCTTGGCTCGGTCTGGCGCCGCCTCGGCGCCGAGGTGGAAGTGATCGAATATCTCGATCGCATTCTGCCGGGTACGGACGGCGAGGTTGCCAAGCAGTTCCAGCGTATTCTTGAAAAGCAGGGTTTCAAATTCCGTCTCGGTGCGAAAGTGACGAAAGCTATAAAAGGCAAAAGCGGTGCGGATATCACGGTTGAACCCGCCAAGGGCGGCGCGGCAGAAAATCTGAGCGCCGATGCCGTGCTCGTCTGCATCGGTCGCAAGCCAAACACGCACGGGCTTGATCTTGATAAGGCCGGCGTGAAGCTTGATGAGCGCGGCCGCATCGCAACCGACAAACACTATGCCACAAGCGCCAAAGGTGTTTACGCCATCGGCGATGTGATCGTCGGGCCGATGCTGGCGCACAAAGGTGAGGATGAAGGCCTTGCCGTCGCCGAACTGATCGCAGGCAAAGCGGGGCATGTGAATTATGATGTCATCCCGAACGTCGTTTACACCGCGCCGGAAGTGGCCAGCGTCGGCAAGACGGAAGAAGAACTGAAGGCGGCCAATATTGCGTACAATGTCGGCAAGTTCCCGTTCATGGCCAACGGCCGCGCGCGGGCCAACCGCACGAGCGAAGGTTTCGTGAAAGTCCTTGCGGATGCGAAAACAGATCAGGTGCTCGGCGTTCACATTCTCGGCGCCAGCGCGGGCGAAATGATTCACGAGGCGGCGGTGCTGATGGAGTTCAAAGGCTCGGCCGAAGATCTCGCGCGCACATGCCATGCGCACCCGACAATGTCGGAAGCGGTGAAGGAAGCCGCGCTCGGTGTCGCCAAGCGCAGCATTCATATTTGAGATAGAGATGCCGGACGCTCCAGCAAAAGAGACCTACAGCGGCGAGCTTGGCGAGCTGTTCGATACACTGCCTTGGCTCGCGTACAAAATCGCCGGCGTCGAAGCATGGCTATGGCTGGTAATTCCGGTACTTTTTTTCGCGAGTTATATTTTCGCCCGTTTTCTTGTCTCGTTGATTTATATCATCGGCGACAAGCTGCACATGGTCGAGCACAGGCTGATGCGCCGCTATGTGCTCTCCGTGTCGCACCCGCTGGCACTGCTGCTGAGCGGCGTGACATTCAACGCCGCGCAAGGTGTCCTGCCGATCGCGCCTTCGACGGAACTGAAACTTTCTTATTTCAATTCCGTCATCTACACTGTTGCGATCACGTGGATCATCATCGTCTATCTCGACAACACACTGGAACTGGTACGAAAGCGCCTGCTGGCGGAAGGGCGTTATGCATCGTCGGCCCTGATCCCGCTGATGCGCAAGATTTCGAATACCGCGATCTGCGTTCTGGCACTTTTATTCCTGCTGCAGAATATAGGCTTCGATGTCGCGGCCCTGATCGCAGCTCTCGGCATCGGCGGTATCGCGGTTGCGCTTGCCAGCCAGAAAAGCGTCGAAAACCTGCTTGGCGGGATCATGATTTCGCTGGACCAGCCGATCCGTGTCGGCGATATAGGCCGCTTCGGCGACCGTATCGGCATGGTGGAAGATATCGGCCTGCGTTCCACGCAGATCCGCACATTAGAGCGGACGCTGCTGAGCATTCCAAACGCCGACATGGCGGCAATGCGTGTCGAAAACATTACCGCACGCGATATGATTGCATTTAATCATGTCATCGGCCTGCGCTATGAAACGACGCCCGAACAGATGCGCAATATTCTCGATGATGTGCGCAAGATGCTGGCAAAAGACCCGATGGTCAGCGACAAACAGGTGCGCTGCTTTTTTATGGAATACGGCGCGGCGGCGCTCAACCTGAACGTCGATATTTTTATCAAGACAACCGCTAAGGATGTTTTTCTCGAGACGCAGGAAGAACTTTTGCTGAAAATCCGGGAAATCATGATGGCGCAAGGGTCGGACGTCAATTTCCCGACGCCCCCGGTCTATATCGCGCATGCGGATATGGCAGAAATTCCGGAAAAAAAATAAGCCGGCCCTGTGGCCGGCTTACGGAATTTGATGATAAATATTATTTTCCTGGAAGTTTGAATTCCAGATCTTTCGTTACGTTGAAAGAAGCTTTGCCGCATCCACAATTTGCGTAAGCTACATAAAAAGCTTTCATATCTTCAGCACTAAAGGAAGAAGCGTCGCCGTCTTTTCCTTTGTAAGTACTATAAATTCTTTTGAGGCTGTCATCGGAAAGGCCGTCCGTTTCTGCTTTCATGCCGTCAACGAATTTTTCAAGCGTGCCGTTTTGGAAGGCTTCGACGAATGCTTCTTCGGTCAGGGCTTCGGCTTTATTAGGATCACCCATGGCTGTAAAGTTGCCGACATTAACAACGTAATAAACTTCAGGCATAATCAAACTCCAATTCACTAAAATTTTAAATAAAAAATTCAGTTATGAAGAAATGTTAATACAGATTAAAAATTTGTAAACAGTTTACTTCGCGCGCTGGTTAAGGCGCGGATGCGATGCGGCATAAGTCTCGAGAAGACCTGCAGGATCGACACTTGTGTAAATTTGTGTGGAACTGAGCGAAGCATGGCCGAGCAGTTCCTGAATGGCGCGAAGATCACCGCCGCGCGACAAAAGATGCGTCGCGAAAGAATGGCGCAGGGCATGCGGTGTCGCGCTTTCCGGTAAACCTAAAATGCCACGCATTTTTTCCATCACGCGCTGGAGCATGCGCGCATTCAATGTGTCGCCGCGCACGCCCAGAAAAAGCGACATGTCTTTTTCATGCTTGAAAGGGCAGAGGGCAAGGTAAGACTCAATCGCCTGCCGCACGGCAGGCAGTAAAGGCACAGTGCGCGTTTTATTGCCTTTGCCTATTAAGGTCAGGCGGTCCGTGTCTGCTGCCACATCATAATATTTTAAAGACAGGGCTTCTGAAATGCGCAAGCCCGCCCCGTAAAGAAGACTCAAGGCGGCCGCATCGCGCGCTGCGATCCATGGTTCGCATTCATCACCGGCGCGCCAATCAGCGTTGAGAACTTTTTTCGCAGCATCAATGGGAAGCGGCCGCGGCAGGGTTTTCGCGAGCTTCGGCGCGCGCAATGTGGAGAGTGCCGACATGTCGGCAATATTCTGTTTGGTGAGATAACGCGCGAAAGATTTCAGCGAGGCCATCGCGCGCGCTAGGGACCGCGCCTCGATGCCATCGTTTTTTCGTGCGCTTAAAAATTCGCGCACATCGCGGGCATCAAGGCCGGAAAATGTTTTGAGGGTAAGCTTGCCCTGTGCATGCGCAAGATGCGCAAAAATCTGCCGCATGTCGCCCTCATAGGCGGCCAGCGTATGTTTAGAAAGCCGCCGCTCGTCCCGCAACGAGGTGAGCCATGCATCAAAGGTTTTTTTCAGATCGGCCGAAATTGCAGTCATGGCGGCAGCTTGCCGCAAAAACTTTGCAAAAGATTAAAGAGCGCCGCTATTTGCCGAGATTGATGACCGGCGATGATTCCTTGTCGGATGTCATGGTCACCAGCAGGCTGTTGATCAGGTCGGCTTTCTTGTCGTCGGAGATGCGGACATTTCCCTTGGTCTCAAAGTGCTGCATTACTTCGTCGATAATGCTGAGCGTGTTCTCGACCATGTAACGGCGCGCCTGCAGCACCGCGACAGCCTGCTGGCGTTTCAGCATGGCGGCCGCCACTTCCTGCGCATAAGCCAGATGGCTGAGTTTTGTTTCCTCAATAATAATGCCGGCGACGGCCAGCTTCGTCTGCAGTTCTTTCTGCAACTGCAGCGCAATCTCGTCGATATTGCCGCGCAATGAATGGGCGCTATCGGAATCATAGGGATAGCTGGCCGCGATCATGCGCACCGCAATGTCGCTCTGGTTCGAAACGAACACCTTGTAATCATCGACATTGAACACGGCCTGCGCCGCGTCCATCACCCGCCAGACCACAACTGAGCCGATCTCGATCGGATTGCCGTTGAGATCGTTCACCTTCAGCCTGTCAGTGGTGAAATTGACCAGTTTGAGCGGCACGCTGGTTTTTTGCGTAAAAGGAAGCGTGAGCACAAAACCGCTCAGCTTCACCGTGCCGACATAAGAGCCGAAAAAAGTCAGCACTTTCGCTTCATTGGGCTGGATAATCGTGAAGCCGGACAAAAGCATGAAAATAATCAGCATGCCGACAAAGCCGGGCACGAACGGCATCGGTCCGCTATGCATAAAAGTCTGCAATGAAGGCAGGTAATAAAGGCTGGCGATATAGGCAGCGACGCCGAGCAGAATAATGGCGAGATAGCCGCTGATCGAGGGAGCGCTGCGGTCTGTAATCGTTTTCATGGTCCTGTCTCCTGCAGGTTAGAGGATCGACTGGCCGGTGCCTTTCCAGTCGACGACGAACTGCTCAAGGCCCTTGTCGGTCAATTCGTGCTTCACAAGATCGCGTAGCACTTTCGGCGGTACGGTCACGACATCGGCGCCGATCAGGGCACATTGCTTCACATGGTCGAGCGTACGGATCGAGGCGGCCAGAAGTTCGGTCTCGAACATATAATTGTCATAGACGGTTCGAATATCCTCGATCAGCTGCATGCCGTTTTCGCCGATGTCGTCGAGGCGGCCGATAAACGGTGAAATAAAACTGGCATTGGCTTTCGCGGCCAGCAGCGCTTGGTTGGCACTGAAGCATAAAGTGACATTCACCATCGTGCCTTCATCGCGAAGAACGCGGCAGGTTTTCAGGCCGTCGAATGTCAGCGGCACTTTGACCGCGACATTCTTGGCAATTTTGGCAAGGTGGCGGCCTTCTTTCAGCATGGTTTCATGGTCGGTGGCGGCAACCTCGGCGGAAACAGGCCCTTCGACGATATCGCAGATCTCGGCGACGACATCCTTGAAATCGCGGCCCGATTTGGCGATCAGAGACGGGTTGGTGGTCACACCGTCAACAAGGCCAAGCGCGCTGAGTTCACGAATATCTTTGATTTCTGCAGTGTCGACGAAAAATTTCATTTGGGGCTCCTGAATGAACCTTACATAGCCGCTTGATTTCACATCGCGCAAGAACCATGAACGAGGCATGCCGCTCATTTCTGTGCTGCTGCCGCTGAATTTCGACAAGCCGCTGACTTATGTGGCCGATGAGCCTTTGCCGCCCGGCACGCTGGTCGAAGTACCCCTCGCCAAGAAAACCGTCATCGGCTGCGTGTGGGATGTACCGCCCGGCCAGATTGACGCAAAAAAACTGAAGCACGCAGGCCGGGTGCTGAGTATTCCGCCGTTATCAAAAGCTTTGCGCGATTTTGTGGAATGGGTGGCGCGCTGGACCTGCGCCTCGCAAGGGCAGGTGCTCAAACTGGTTCTTCGCGAACATGAAGTGCTTTACGAGCCGCGCGCGCAAAAGCTGGTGCGCCTGAAAAATGTCCCTGCCGAAAAACAGAGCGAACCACGCCAGCATGTCGTTGATCTCTTGCAGGACGGCTTTGCGCGCACCAAGGCGGAAATCGCGCGCGAAGCTGGCGTCAGCACGGGCGTGATCGCCACGCTTTTGAAGCTTGGCGTCGTCGAAGAGGTATTGCTGGAACCTTCTTTGCCACCAAGGCTCGATCCGCAAGCGCATCTGCCTCAACTCACAAAAGCGCAGGAAGATGTCGCGAAAATCTTTCGCGAACATGTCCGGCAGAAAAAATTCACCACGTCACTGCTGCACGGCGCAACAGGTTCCGGTAAAACCGAAGTTTATTTTGAAGCTGTGGCTGAGGCTATTTCGCAAGGCCAGCAAGCTCTCGTATTAGTTCCTGAAATTGCCCTGACGGCGCAGTTTTTAGAGCGCTTTACGAAGCGCTTTGGCTCTGCTCCATTAGAGTGGCATTCGCAGATTTCCCCTTCAAAGCGGGCGCGGCTCTGGCACCAGATTATCAGCGGCGAGGCGCAGGTGGTTGTCGGCGCGCGTTCGGCGCTGTTTCTGCCCTATAAAAATATCGGCCTGATCGTCGTCGATGAAGAACATGAAAGTTCCTATCGTCAGGAAGACTACGTTCATTATCACGCGCGCGACATGGCGGTGGTGCGCGGGAAGTTTGAAAACTGCGCGGTCGTTCTGTCATCTGCCACGCCCTCGCTCGAAAGCTGGGCGAACGCAAGCGCGGGCCGTTATGAGAAATTCGATCTTCATGAGCGCTAC
>JAZKID010000064.1:11935-13307 GCA_040385045.1 Pseudomonadota bacterium
GGAGATTACCGCGATTGATCTGCGCGCCGAGAAACTGAAAAGTGGCGAATGGCTGTCACCGCAGCTCAAAAAAGAAATTGACGACAATCTGGCGAGCGGTGAGCAGGCGCTGTTGTTCCTGAACCGCCGCGGTTATGCGCCCCTGACATTGTGCCGCACGTGCGGCTTTCGCATCACTTGTCCGAAATGCGCGGCCTATCTTGTCGAGCACAAGCGCCGCGCGCGGCTGCAATGCCATCATTGCGGGCACTTTGAACCCATGCCGCAAAGCTGCCCGTCGTGTCAGGCAAAAGACTCGTTCGCAAGCGTCGGCCTCGGTGTCGAACGGTTGGAACAGGATGTAAGCAAAGCTTTTCCGGACGCGCGCGTGCTGACCCTGTCGAGCGATCTTGCCGGCGGCATGAAGCAGCTGCGTGAGGAAATCGAACGTGTTGCCGATCATGACATCGATATTGTCATCGGCACGCAGCTGGTTGCGAAGGGGCATAACTTTCCAGCGCTGACGCTGGTCGGTGTGATTGACGGCGATTTTTCGCTTGGGTCAGGTGATCCGCGCGCTGGCGAGCGCACTTTTCAGGTTCTGCATCAGGTTATCGGCCGCGCGGGGCGCGGCGAAAAACCCGGCCGCGCGCTGGTGCAAACTTATGCGCCGGACCATCCGGTGCTGAAAGCACTTCTGAAAAACGATCAGCCCGCATTTTATAATGCCGAGGCACAGCAGCGCAAAAGCGCCAACCTGCCGCCATCCGGCCGTTTGGCTGCTTTCATTGTTTCAGCAAGCGATCATGCACAGGCCTTTTCTTATGCAAAAGCCATGCTGCAGGCCGCGCCGAAAACAGATGGCATCAAACTGCTGGGGCCAGCTGAAGCGCCGCTTGCCAAACTGAACAACCGCTATCGCTATCGCCTCTTGTTAAAAGCGCCGCGCGATTTTGACGTGCAGGCGTATATCAGGGACTGGCTGCAACGCGCGCCGAAACCGAAAGGCTCCGTGCGCTGCGTTGTCGATATCGATCCGTATAATTTTATGTGAGCTCAGGCTGCGAGCAGGACAACCGGAAGCTTGCTTGAATCGCCTGTATACTGGTCGCCGAATTTCTGGCTGTAAACACCGAACAGGGCGCCGCTCAGGCCGTATTCAATCTTGCCGCGCTCATTTGTAAAGCTGTGGGTCTTCAGCTTTTCCGGATTCACGTCGAAGTAAAGCGCCAGACGCAGGATATCGTTTTTGTCGAGCATTACTTCGCCTGTATCAAGCTTGCCGTTTTCACCGTAATTCATTTTCGATTTCGGCAGAATGTTTTTTTGAACGAGTGTTTCGATCAGTTCTTCTTCGGTGATCGTGCGGGTTGCGGAGTTGTTGGGGAAATCC
>JAZKID010000065.1:0-808 GCA_040385045.1 Pseudomonadota bacterium
GTTCAGGATATTTGCAAGGCGGTGCAATTGCTCTGCGCCGATTTCGCCCGCAGCGATGAAAGGCGGTGTTGCAATCGCCGACGACAGCCCGATCAGCGCAATTTTCCCGCGCTCATGGACGTAAGGAAAAGCGTCTGCCGCTTTTGGCTTGCGCGGCAGCCAGTCGGCAAGAAAACCCACACCTTCGTCCAGTGCGCCGTCGACATAGGCATCATGATTGCCGGGAATAATACTTAATTTTTCCGCGAATGTGAAAGCACGAAGCCAGCCCTGCATGCGCTCGAACTCTGCGCCAAGCGCAAGATTGGTGAGATCACCTGTCAGTGCGATATGGTCCGGGTTCTGCGCGTTGAGATCAGCCGTGAGCTTTTGTAAAATCTTTGCGCTATGCAGCCGTTCGCGGCCGCGCTTCCAGTTGAGATAGCCGATCAGCCGCTTGCCGAAAAAATCGCGCCGCTGCAGCGCTGGCAAAGGCGGCAGGTGAATATCAGACAGATGCGCAAGAAGAAAAGTCATGGACGGCAACTCAACCACATTTCCGGCCTTATGAAAATCAGTTATGATGCCGCATGCTCAAAATCCTGATCCAGAAACTGGCTTTTCCTGTCCGCCTGCTGGCACGCGGCTTTACGCTGGGCGTGCGGGCCGTTGTGCTCAAAGGCGACGACGTGCTGCTGGTGCGTCATACCTATATGGACGGCTGGTATCTGCCGGGCGGCGGGGTCGATCGTGGCGAGGCGCTGGAAAAGGCCGCGGTGCGCGAGTGCTTTGAAGAAGTTGGTGTGCACATTCAGGGCGAGTTTAAGCT
>JAZKID010000065.1:818-10062 GCA_040385045.1 Pseudomonadota bacterium
CTGCACGGCATGTTTCAGAACAAAAATATTTTTGGCCGCGATTATGTTGCCGTTTACATTGCGAAAGACTGGACGATGCCGAACGCGTTTGTGCCCAATATCGAAATCCGCGAAGCGAAATTTTTCCCGATGAAAAACCTGCCTGAAGGCACAACACCCGGCACGCGCCATCGCATTGCGGAACTTTTAGGTCTGCAGACCATCACGCCGTATTGGAATTAATTATCGCCCCTCGCGGAACCACGCGAGCGACAGGAAACTCAACGTGAGCAGCAGACCCAGTAACGTCTGCAGCAGCGGAAAATGTTCGATGCCTTTCAGGTCGGTGACATTGCGCTGGTAAAGGCCTGCCCAGCCCGTACCATAGGCTTTGTCGCCTGTATTAATGAGACGGATACGCGGCACGCTGAATGTTTTGTTTTTCAGCCGTTCGGTTGTGCCGCCCATTGCTTGTGTGATTATGCCAAGCTTTTCTTTCGTCGAACGCATGTCGACGAATTCCTGAGGGTTCGGTGGCCCGACGGCGAGAAGCGCGGTCTTGTCGCCGTGCGTAATGCGATAAAGGCCCGGCAAGGTGGCGCTCACCGTGCCTTGCCACAAGCCTGGTGACATCGGTTTCAGGCGAATGGATTCCACCGCACCATCCGGCCGCTGCACCTGCACGGCAGTGCCGCTTTCCGACATGCTCTGGCGCTGAATACTAATGTTCGTGCCGTTTTGCTGCGCGCGCAATGTTTCCTCATCGAGGTCAGGCTCTTTCATCAGCCAGTGTACGACGCGGCGTAGCAGGTCTGTATGCGGGCCGCCGCCTTCAAAATTGCGCGCCCATAACCACACCTGATCCGACAAAAGCGTGGCGGTGCGCCCTTCGCCCGCGCGGTTAAGCACAAGCAGGGGCGCGCTTGAAGGGCCGGTCATCAATGTTTCGCCGCTCTTCACGTCGACATTGATGGCGCGGAACCAGCGCCCCCATTTCGGCTCGCCCGAGGACGAGCCGGGCAAACCGCGCGTCACGGGATGACGAAAGCCGACCTCGCTAAGCTGCGGCAGGTAAGGTTTTTCAGTGAGTTCGCCCGTCGGCTCTACCGGCAATACGCTCGCGAGCGCTGTCTGGTAAACGCTGTCGACGCCATGATCTTCCGGTCCCGATACGACAAGAACCGCGCCGCCCTTGTTGACGTAGTCCGCCATGTTGCTGAAATAAATCATCGGCAGAATATTGCGCCGCTCGTAACGGTCGAAAATAATCAGGTCGAACTCGCCGATTTTATCCTGAAACAATTCGCGCACCGGAAAGGCAATCAGTGACAGTTCGCGGATGGGTGTCGCATCCACCTTGTCAGGCGGGCGCAAAATGGTGAAGTGCACGAGATCGACGGCCGGATCAGCTTTCAGAAGATTGCGCCACGTGCGCTCGCCGGAATGCGGCTCACCGGAAATCAACAGCACGCGCAGGTTTTCTCGCACACCCTTGATGCTGATTGCCGCGCGGTTGTTGAGCGCCGTCAGCTCGTTCTCGGCATTCTCGGCGCTGATTTCGACGACATTCTCGCCTGCCGTCTTGATCTCGATCTCGTGTTCGACAATCTGGCCGGTGCGCACATTCAGCGTGGACACCTCATTGCCGTTGAGCCGGATCTGCACGCCAACACGTTCATCGGGGTGATCATTATCCTCAACGCGGAAACGGATTTTCTGGCGGCTGTTCAAAAGGGCAAAGCGCGGCGCATCGACAACGACAACGCGCCGGTCGTGTTCTTTTTCCTCGCCGGTAATCAGCGCGTGCAGCGGGGCATGAAACGGCAGCGCGCTGGTTTCTGCAGGCACATCGTGCACCTGCCCGTCGGTGATCAGGAAAGCACCGGCGATCCGCTCGGCCGGAACGTCGCTGAGGCCCTGCACGAGCGGCTGGAACAGTTCGGTACCTTTCGAATCCGGAGAGACGGATGCGCCCGCGTGAATGATGCGCACATCGACGTTCTGAAAATTCTTGAGCTGCGCCTGAAGGTTTTTGACAGCCTGCTGCGTCTGTTCGCGCCGTTCGCCGATCGTCTGGCTGGCGCTTTCGTCGATCACGATCGCGGCGACGCTTGGCAGTATATCACGCAGTTCGCGTTGCAGCGTCGGATTAGCGAGAACAAGCAGAAGGGCGAAACCGGCGAACATCCGCCAGATGGCGCGGTGCTGTTTTCGAAGCAGGCCGAAAATGACAACGGCGAAAATAGCCAGCGTGAAGCACGACAGCCAGAACGGCGCGATCAACGGTGAAAATTCAAGCGTCCAGTTCATTGGCCCAGCCTCTGCAGCAGGTCGGGGATATGCACCTGATCTGATTTATAATTGCCCGTGAGAAGATAAACGACGATGTTGATGCCGGCGCGCATCGCCATTTCGCGCTGGCGCGGATCGCTCCCGTAAAGCGGCAACAGCGCTTGGCCGCTGTCGTCCGTCGCCCACGCTCCGGCAAGATCGTTGCTGGTGACGATCAGCGATGACACGCCGTCAGCAAGGCGGACGGGGCGTTTTTCGTCGCCTGTGTTCGGCAGGGTTTTTTCAACCCAGAGTGGCCCGTCTTCGAAACGGCCTGGAAAATTTGTCAAAATGTAAAACGATTTTGTGAGGACGTGGTCGCCCGGTAGCGCTTCAAGGCGCGGGGTGTTCATCTCGTTCAGCATGTCGCGCAAATACATTTCGCCCGGTGTGGCCGAGTCGGGGCCGCCAAGCCCGGCTTCACCGCGGTCGCGCGTATCGAAAACAATCGTGCCGCCGTTTTTCATGTAGGCTTCGGCTTTTTCAAGCGCCTGTTTCGACGGTTTTTCCATCCGCGTGTCGATGGGCCAGTAGAGCATCGGATAAAAAACCAGCTCGTCTTTCATCAGGTCGATGCCGACAGGCTCGTCCGGCTCGATGGCGGTGCGCTCGCGCAGAGACTGCGTCAACCCTTTCAGTCCGGCGAGAGCCACGTCGTCAACATCAGCAATACCGCTGCGGATAAAAGCCAAGCGCGTGCTGTTCGCGGCCGCCATGATCGCAGCATCGTTTTTCTGGGCCTGCGCAGGCAGTGGAGAAAAAACAGCGAACAGCACAAGAGCTGCGCCTGTCATCGTTTTCATTTTCATGCCGCTGCCCATCAGCAGGAAGCTCAAAATACAATCGGCGAGAAACAGCAGAAAGGCTGCAACAAGAAAACCGGGCTGGAGATTGGTATCGAGGCGTTTCGCCAGCAGTGAGGGTTGAATGTTTTGCGATTTGAAATCGATTGCTTCCAATTTGTCGTCGCTGCGAAAAGTATTCAGCGCGTGGAAAGAGGTTTCGATGCCGTAAAGCCCGGGCGGGTGTTCGGCATCCGGTTTTGCTTTTGCGAAATCTGCCGCGCTTAAACCCTGCGCGCTGGCGGGCGGCGAAATCAGCGTGCCGAACCCGTCGAGACTGCGCAGCGGTTTTAAAATGCTCGAGACCGGGTTGAGCACGTCGGAATTTTCCGCGCCTTGCGGTGTTGATGTGTTTGACATCAGGAGCATGCGGCGCAGGATTTCAAGAAACGTTCCTGACAGCGGCAGGTTCGACCATGAAGGCTCCGCGCTGACATGCACAAGCACGGTGTGGCCGCGCCCGCGTGGCTCAGCCGTGATCAGCGGCACACCGTCGGCAAGTTCGGCCCAGGTTTTCTTATTAAGGTCCGGCTCGGCTTCGGCCAGCGCCTGTTTCGAAACGGTGACGTCATCTGGTAGCATAAGATCGGCGAGGGGGCCGGAAAAGCGGCCGAGCTTCTGTTCTTTTTCCCATGACAGCTCACCGCCGAGCGAGCGCAGGTTCGGCCGCAAGCTGACGGGCAGGAACGGATCGGATTTGATCTCGACTAAACGCAGGCCGGCAAAGCGCACCAGCACGCCGCCGTCATCGATCCATTTTGAAAGCGCCTGCTGCATATCGTTGGGGATCGCGCCGACATCGGCGAGAATGATCACGCCGACTTTGCCGTTGATAAAACGCTGCAGGCTTTCCGTGAGGCTGCCCGTTTCCTTCACGACATCGGCGAAACCATTCATCGCTTCGCCAAGGATGAACATGGAGGAAAGGAGCGGCTGTTCCGTGTCTTGCGGATTGCCACTATAGAGCCCGACAGTTTTTCGCTGCCAGCGTTCATCGAGAAGCTGCACAGCGGCGGCATGGTTGGCGCCTGCGATTTCAAGGCGGAAAACATCATTGCGCAGGCTGGATGGCAGCTCGAACCGCGCTGTCGTTGTCTTTGCATCATTCGCGAATGAAAAGGGTGCGCTGGCCATCAGCCTGTTCTGCCTGTCGAGGGCGCGTACATTGCCTGTTGCGCCCTGTGCGGTATCAAGTCGCATCAACTGCACCACCAGCGCATCGCGGTCGTTGTTGATGCCGGTGATCGTGCGTAAATCATGCGCGGTGTTCGTCAAAACGACGAGTTGCGGTTGAATTGTTTTCAGCTGTTGCAGAAATTCGGCTGCGTCACCGCTGTCGACACCGTCACTCAGCCAAACCAGTTGCACATTTTGCTGTCGCGCCAGCGCGTCCTGCAAAGGTTTGATCAGCGCCATGCGTTTTGAAAGAAAAGGTTCCGGCGCAAGACCTGAAAGCTGTGTCAGCGCGGTATTTCCATCGGCGAAGCGGAATGGCTGCGCGGCACCTGAACTTGTCGCGGCCATCATCACCGGCATGCCGCGTGTTGCGGCGCGTTCGATCAGGTCGCGCGCCTGCGCGCTGCGCTCAGTCCAGTCCGGCGCAGCGGCCCAGCTATTGTCGATGATGAGTGCGAGCGGCCCATTGTTGAGCGTGACGACAGGTTCCGCGCGCCAGAGCGGTTGCGCGAAAGCGCAGATCAGGCAGGCAGCGAGCGCAAGGCGCAGGATGATCAGCCACAGCGGGCTGCTCTGCGGTGTTTCTTCCTGTTTTTTCGAAACGAGAAGTTTGAGCGGCGGAAACCAGATGCGTTTCGGCTGCGGCGGTGTCAGGCGCAGCAGATAATAAAGCGCAGGCAAGATGAGAAGCGCGGCCAAAATCCAAGGCGCCGCGAAACCGAAAGACAACACGCCCATCAGCGCAGGCCCCGCCCGGCGGCGGTGCCGGATGTCACTTGCGTCAGCATCAGCAAGAGCGGCAGCGCCAGCGAGGCAAGCGGCGTACCGGTGTGATAAAGGCGGTAGCTCCAGCCGCGTGCGCGCGCTTCGGAACGCAGTTTTGTCTTATGCTGCTCCAGCGCCCATTTATAACGGCGTGCATAAGCTTCGGCGCGGCCGGCAAGAAACGTTTCATTGCTTTCGGGGTCGACGAATTGCAGCCGCCCTTCGAACGGAAATGTTTCCTCGATCGGGTCGAGCATTTGCACGAGGTGCACGCGCGCGCCATCGCCCGCCACCTGCGCACAGCGCGCGACGATCTCTTCGACGGGATTCAGGAAATCGCTGATCAGCACGCAATCGGAAAAGCGCGGCGCTGTGATGTTCGGCGGCAGGCCGTCCTGCGTTTCGAATGTCAGCGGCAGGCTTTCGGCAAAACGCGCGGCGATGTTGCGCGAAGAGAGTGCGGGCGTGCGGCCCAGAAGCCCGGCGCGTTCGGAAATTTCGACAAGGCGGTCGGCGAGGGCAAACAGCGTGATCAGCGCCGCATCCGCTTTTGAGAGTTGCGCGAGATTTGAACGGATGAACATCGACGACGATAAATCCACCCAGAACCAGAAGCCGTGCGTCGCCTGCCATTCTTTCTCGCGCACGAAAGTATTGTCGGAACGTGCCGAGCGCCGCCAGTCGATGCTATTGGCCGGTTCACCGAAACTGTAACGGCGGTATTGCCAGAAATCTTCGCCCGGCCCGGCGCGGCGGCGGCTATGCACGCCGTGCAGTTGCGTTGCGGCAAGGCGGCGCGCGGCAGACAGCAATGTGGGGAAACGGGCCACCAGCTGGTGTGCGGAAACGATCAGCGGCGCGGTGTCGGCCGCTTTGGGACGTGGCAGAAATTCCACATCAGCCATGATAAGATGTTATCCTAACTTCTCGGCCAGGCGCGCAATCAGCGAAGAAATATTCATGCCTTCCGCACGCGCTGCGAAACTGAGTGCCATGCGATGTTTGAGGATCGGTTCGGCCAGCGCTTTCACATCATCAAGTGAAGGCGCCATGCGGCCGTCAAGCAGCGCACGCGCGCGAATAGCGAGAATGAAGGCTTGTGATGCGCGCGGGCCGGGGCCCCAGAGAATGGTGCCCGTCATCGTGCCGGCACTGTCTTCACCGGGCCGTGCAGAACGCACGAGCTTCAAAAGCGCTTTCACGACTTCATCGCCGACCGGCATGCGTCGCACCAGTTTCTGCGCGCGGATCAGTTCCTGCGGGTTCGTCACCGCTTTCGGCACTGCGTCTTCAAGACCCGTCGTTTCGAACAGGATGCGTTTTTCGGATTCGAGATCAGGGTAAGTGATATCGACCTGCATCAGGAAGCGGTCGAGCTGTGCTTCCGGCAACGGGTAGGTGCCTTCCTGCTCCAGCGGGTTTTGCGTTGCGAGCACATGAAAAGGGGCGGGAAGATCGTGCCGTTCACCGGCGATTGTCACGTGGCGCTCCTGCATCGCCTGCAGCAGCGCGGATTGCGTGCGTGGGCTGGCGCGGTTGATTTCGTCCGCCATCAGCAGTTCGGCAAAAATAGGACCCTTGATGAAACGAAATGCACGGCCGCCCTTTTCATTTTCTTCCAGCACTTCGGAGCCGAGAATGTCGGACGGCATCAGGTCAGGCGTGAACTGCACGCGGCGCGCGTTCAGCCCGAGAATGGTGCCGAGCGATTCAACGAGACGTGTTTTGCCAAGACCCGGCAAACCGACCAGCAATGCATGCCCGCCGCACAACAGGGTGATCAGCGTGGCGTCGATCACATTATCTTGACCATGGATAATGCGCCGGACTTCCTCGCGTACTTTATTCAGTTCATTCGAAACGGTTTCGAAGTCCTTGGCGGTCGGCGCTTCGGTGTCTTGTGTGAAATTCACTGTCATGGCGGCCTCCCGGCAAGCTCTTAAGCCGTTTTATGCGGACAAAACGACTCAAAGTGCGTAAATCTCATGTTCGCAAAGATTTGCAGGCTTCACAATGCTCAAAGCCTCGGGGCATAACAGATTTTCAGGTCTGGCTTCTTATCGAACAAGGATTATTCTGGCCTTATGTTTCGCCGTTTTTTTATAGAGATCCTGCTGTTTCTGCTGCCGTTTGCGCTCTATGCCGTTTATCTGGCGTTGCGGCGCATCAACCCGTTCACGGGAAAATCGTGGCGGTGGAAGGAATTGCTCTGGCTGAGCCTCGCCGGTTTTATCCTGTCCGTCGTCGTTTTCGGCACGCTGGCGGATATGGCAGGCACGCAATTGTCGGGCCGCGGTAATGTGCAGGCTCCGGTGAAATAAGCCATGGCGAAACACCTTCTCAATGATGCCAAGGTCGCCGCATTGCTCCGCGTGCTGAATGTGGAAAAAGATAGCACACGGATTGTCGGCGGTGCGGTGCGCAATGCACTTCTCGATGAGCCGATCGGCGACATCGATTTCGCGACGAAAATTTTACCGCAGCGCGTGAGCGAACTTTGCGAAGCGGCCGGTTTTAAAGCCGTGCCAACGGGTATTGAATTCGGCACCGTCACGATCGTCATCAACAAACAGCCATTCGAAGTGACGACGCTGCGTGAAGATATCGAAACCAACGGCCGCCATGCCGTCGTGAAGTTCGGTACGTCATGGGAAAAAGACGCCGCGCGGCGCGATTTCACCATCAACGCGCTATATCTTGATGCCGATGGCAATGTTCACGCGCCGATCGGTGGTCTCGACGATATCAAGGCGCGGCGTGTGTGTTTTATCGGCGAGGCGCAGACGCGCATCCGCGAAGATTATCTGCGCATCTGGCGGTTCTTCCGCTTCTTCGCGCAATACGGCGAAGGTGATCTCGATAACGAAGGGCTGCGCGCCTGCATGCAGGAAAGAAAAGGTCTCGCAGGCCTTTCTGCCGAACGTGTGCGGCAGGAGCTTTTCAAATTGCTGAATGCGCCCCGCGCGGCGGAAGCGATCGAAGCCATGCGCGAGAACGGACTGACGACGGATATTTTAGGCGTACAGCGCATCGCACGTTTCAAAAAATATGTGGCAGGAAATAATGAACCCACTGCACTTAATCGTCTCGCTGCTTTGTGCGTGTGGACGAACAATGATGCGGATCTTTTATCGGCGCGCCTGAAACTCTCGCGTGCTGAAGAGCGGCAGTTAAATGATCTCGCCAGCACCGGGATAAAACTACGTACTCAGCCCGATGAAAAGCAGGCGCGCGTGCTGCTTTATCATTATCTGCAGGTTTATGATGCGGCGATCAAAATCGCGTCCGCAGGAAATGAAGAAGGCTGGAAAGATCTGATAAAACTGCCGCAGCGGCATCCCGTGCCGGAATTTCCGGTCAAGGGCGCAGACCTGATCGCGCTCGGTTACAGCCAAGGGCCCGAGCTGGGTGAGGTTTTAAAAAGACTGGAGCAAAAATGGATCGGCAGCGATTTCTCGCTGCCGCAGGATGCGCTTCTCAAATTTGCACGGAACTGATCAGGCGACTTTAACGCCGCCCTTAATTTTTTCAAGATCGGCTGGCGGCGGCGCGGGGAATTCCTCGCTGAGTTTCGCCATCATCTGGTCATAGGTTTTCGGTGCTTCCGTGATCGAAGCCGATGTCGGCACCGGTTTGCCGTAGAGGAACCCCTGCACATGTTTGCAGCCCGAAGCGCGCAGAATATTCGCTTGCGTTTCGGTTTCGACGCCCTCGGCGATGACGGTCATTGATAAGGTACGGCCGAGTGAAACGATCGAGTTGACGATGGCCGCCACGCTCGGGTCCGTGTCGAGGCTTTGCACGAAGCTCTGGTCGATCTTGATCTTGTCGAACGGGAAGCGCGACAGGTAGCTCAAGCTGGAATAACCCGTACCGAAATCGTCCATCGCGATGGTGACGCCGAAATCGCGGATGCGTGTCAGCTGTTCGATGATGTTGTCCGTATCCTGCAGCAACAGGCTTTCGGTGATTTCAAGTTCGAGCCGCGTCGGATTGATGCCCGTTTCGCGCACGATCCGTTTCACCATGCTCGCAACATCGTTCTTCATGAACTGCGCGGGCGAGAGGTTGACGGCAATCTTGATGTGCTCCGGCCAGATCTGCGCGTCGAGGCAGGCGCGGCGCAAAATCCATTCGCCGAGCGGGATGAT
>JAZKID010000065.1:10072-11059 GCA_040385045.1 Pseudomonadota bacterium
CGCCCGGTGCAATGAAACCTTTCGTCGGATGCGGCCAGCGTACCAGCGCTTCATAACCGACGAGCGACGATGTATGCAGGTCGTATTGCGGCTGATAATAAAGAACGAAGCTGCCGCGGATGACGGACTCTCGAAGATCGCTTTCGAGATCGCGGCGCAGCTGCAATTCGGCGTCCATCTCTTTTTCGAAGAAGCGGAACGAACCGCGCGCTTCGGCTTTGGCGCGATAAAGTGCAAGGTCGGAATTCTTCAAAAGCTCACCCGCCGTCATGCCATTGTCTGGCGCCAGCGCGATTCCGATCGAAGCGGCGGCAACAACCGTATTGCCGTCAAGTACGTAAGGTTTGGCGAGATTGTCGACGAGGCGTTTGGCGAGCTGAATGGTGTTTTCGACGCCTTTGACATCTTCTGAAATGATCACGAATTCGTCGCCGCCGAGACGCGCGACCATGTCTTTCGAGCGGACGATTTCTTCAAAACGTTTTGCAACCTGCACCAGCAGCATATCGCCGAACAGGTGGCCGAGCGTATCGTTCACTTCCTTGAACTTGTCGAGGTCGAGGCAGAGCAGGGCAAGCTGCGTCTTGTTTTTCTTCACACGCTCGAGGGATTCCTCAAGGCGCATGTTGAAAAAGGTGCGGTTCGGCAAGCCTGTCAGCGCGTCATGATGCGCGAGATGGTGCATGCGTTTTTCGATCGCGGCGCGTTCGCGCATGCGGCCCCACACCACGATGGCGGGAATAAACAGCGCGATCCAGACGAAAATCGCCGTGGCGATGGAGAAAACGCCGAATGTACGCGTCAGAACGCGCGCATTGGCACTTTGGTCAACAGCGACCTGAAGATAGACGGAATTATTTTGCGCGACGGGAAGTTTGATGGCGGCCTGCGCGAAATTCCGCTTACCGTCTTCATATTCGACTTCATAACTTTCCTGCTGTGGCAGCTCGGCTGTCGGCAGCGGCAACATCTTGAAAGAAAATTCGC
>JAZKID010000066.1:0-10847 GCA_040385045.1 Pseudomonadota bacterium
TGCGCCGATCAGCCGCGAAATGGTGTGGCGCTCCATATATTCCGACATGTCGAAACGCTGGAATGGTACGCCGAGAACTTCGGCGAGGCATTTTGCAACTTCGGTTTTGCCAACGCCGGTCGGGCCGGAGAACAGGTAGCAGCCGATCGGTTTGTTCGGCTCACGTAAACCTGCACGCGCCAGCTTGATGGCACTGCCAAGAGACTCGATGGCCGCGTTCTGGCCGAACACGATATTTTTGAGATCGCGCTCGAGATTGCGCAGCACTTCGGCATCTCCAACGGAAACGGTTTTCGGCGGGATGCGCGCCATCGTCGCGATCGTTGCCTCAATTTCTTCCTTGCCGATTGTCTTCTTGCGCTTGGAAGCGGGCAGCAGCATCTGCGAGGCCCCTGCCTCATCGATCACATCGATCGCCTTATCCGGCAATTTGCGATCATGCAGATAACGTACCGACAGATCGACCGCGGCTTTCACCGCATCATCCGTATAGCGGATGCCGTGGAATTTTTCGTAATAAGGTTTCAGCCCTTTCAGAATGGCAATGGCATCCTCTACTTTTGGTTCCGGCACATCGATTTTCTGAAAGCGGCGCACCAGCGCGCGATCTTTTTCGAAATGCTGGCGATATTCTTTATAAGTCGTCGAACCGATGCAGCGCACCGCGCCGGATTGCAATGCGGGTTTCAAAAGGTTCGAGGCATCCATCGCCCCGCCCGATGTCGCACCTGCGCCAATGACCGTATGAATTTCGTCAATGAACATCACAGCGCCCGGCGTCGCCTCAATTTCCTTGACGACCTGCTTCAGGCGCTCCTCAAAATCGCCGCGATATCGGGTGCCCGCCAGAAGCGAGCCCATATCGAGCGCAAAAATGACATCGTCTTTCAGCGCCTCAGGCACATCCCCATTGACGATGCGCAGTGCAAGCCCTTCGGCAATCGCCGTCTTGCCGACGCCGGGATCACCGACGAACAGCGGATTGTTCTTCGTACGGCGGCAGAGCACCTGTACGGTACGCGCAATTTCCTCGTCGCGCCCGATCAGCGGATCGATCTTGCCTGCCTTCGCTTTCTTGTTGAGGTTTACACAATAAGCCTCGAGTGCGTCAGGCTTTTTCTTGGATTTGTCGCCGCTTGCGATATCTTGCTTTTCCTCATCTTCAGGCGGCTCACGACGTGAGGCCGTGTCTCGGTAACCGTCGCGCTTGGCGAGGCCATGACTGATATAATTGACCGCGTCGTAGCGCGTCATGTCCTGTTCCTGCAGGAAATAAGCAGCATGGCTTTCGCGCTCGGCGAAAATCGCGACCAGCACATTCGCACCCGTCACTTCTTCGCGTCCCGATGATTGGACATGAATAACCGCGCGCTGGATCACGCGCTGAAAACCGGCCGTCGGTTTGGAATCGTCGCCGCCATCGTGAATGAGATTATCAAGCTCGTTGTCGATATAATCGAGAAGACTGGCTTTCAGTTTCTCAATATCGACCCCGCAGGCCTGCATCACGGCAGACGCATCAGGATCTTCGATCAATGATGCCAGCAGATGTTCAAGCGTTGCATATTCATGGCTGCGCTCATTGGCCAGCGAGAGCGCGCGGTGCAAGGCCTGTTCCAGATGGCGGGAAAATGACGGCAACGGCAGCTCCTTTAAATTAAAACCCGAACGGGCAGAAACTCATTCCAAGACTCACTTCTTCTCCATGACGCATTGTAAAGGATGCTGATGCTTGCGGGCAAAGTCCATCACCTGCGTCACTTTTGTTTCGGCAACCTCGAAGGTGAAGATGCCGCATTCGCCGACCCCGTTATGGTGCACATGGAGCATGATCTCCATCGCCTCATCCGCCTGTTTATTGAAGAAACGGCTGAGAATATGCACCACGAAATCCATCGGGGTGTAATCATCATTTAATAGCAGAACGCGGTAAAGATTCGGCTTTTTCGTCTTCGGTCGCGTTTTTGTGATCACCTGTGCGCCGGAATCCGGCGCGCCGGGATCTTGGTCATCCCCATGGGACATATGAACGGAAACACTGGAAAACAAGGCGGGCGTCATCATTCAATATATAGTGCGATTTCCACCCTGCCCCAAGCAAGATTGTTCGTATTTAGATACAATTTTACTCATCCCTAACCTCAATCCCATAATATGGCTGGAAGTGGTCTTCAGGCTGGCTGAGAGAATAAAAAAGACGGTTAAAGGGTTTGGCAGAATGCCGCATACCCCGGTAACCTTATTTTAACTTCATCATACCGGCCTGAATTGTTTCGGGTTAATCTTGCCAGATACTGTACTGGCATTTGAAGAGTGATGAGTTTGAGTTCCGTGTCTGTTTTTGCGTCAAAATTGCGTATTCGCCGCTTTGCATTGGCAGCTTTCGCAGCCTCTCTTACCATATCGACCGCACAGGCCGCCGTCTCGCGCAGCGCGTCGATTGTTGTCGACGCTAACAGCGGCAAGATCATGCAGGAAGCACAGGCCGATGAGCCGCGCTATCCCGCCTCCATCACCAAGGTGATGACGCTTTACATTCTGTTTGAACAACTCGAGGCAAAGCGTTTCACGCTCGAGTCAAAATTGAAAATCTCGAGCTATGCTTCCGCTAAGCCGCCATCGAAACTTGGCCTGAAGGCCGGCTCTGAAATTCGCGTTGAAGATGCCATTATGGCGCTCGTCACCCGCTCGGCCAACGACATCGCAACCGCCATCGGCGAAAATATCGCAGGCAGTGAATATGCATTCGCGCAAATGATGACGCGCAAGGCGCGGTCACTCGGCATGACGAACACCACATTCAAGAATGCATCCGGCCTGCCGGATATGGAACAGAAAACGACAGCCCGCGATCTCGCCACACTCGGCCGCGCGATGTATGAGCGTTTCCCGACCTACACACCTTATTTCTCCCGCACGGTCTTCAATTATAAAGGCCAGCGTATCGGCAACCACAATCGCCTGCTCGGCCGTGTCCGCGGTGTCGACGGTATCAAGACCGGCTACACGAACGCTTCCGGCTTCAACCTTCTTACATCGGCACATCTGAATGGCCGCCATGTCGTTGCCGTTGTGATGGGCGGTGCGACAGGTCGCCAGCGCGATGCGAAGATGGCGACACTCGTTGCATCTTATCTGCCGCGCGCTTCGGCTACCAAAGTCGTCGACAAACAGCTGATCGCACGCATCTACGACAAGAAGGGTAAGAACTTCGCCGTTGCTGCCCGCGACGAAAAGAAAAAAGCAAACGAAGAAACATTCGCTCAATCCGCCGAAGCGCTTGAAAATGCTGCTGGAGGCAAGGCTCTTGCAATGGCGCCAATTCCTTTGGAGCGTAAACGCCTTGTCGATATCGTCGCGCCGGCGATTGCCGCCGCGCAGGATGACGCAATTGATGGCGAAGAAGAAAACGATACACCTTCGCAGCTCGCTGCCGTGTCGGAAGACAACGGCATGCGCTGGAATGTCGGCGCAAAGCCGGTTGCCGCGTCACAGGATGAAAGCGTAACCGCTTCCGTCATGCCGTCGGTCCCCGCTTCTGTGATGCCGAACGGCCAGCCTTCACGCGCAAGGCCCCAAGTTTCCAAAATGGAAGCCATGCAGGACATCCCGCAAGACGCACAACCTGCCATGACGAATGGCTGGATCGTGCAGATCGCCGCGGCACCAACAGAAGACGGCGCTATGAAAGTTCTTTCCGAAGCGAAAGCCAAGGCGCAACGCCTGCTGGCTGAAGCAAAGCCGTTTACGGAACGTGTCGTGAAAGGCAATTCAACGCTGTACCGCGCACGCTTCGGTGGCTTTGCCGAACGCGAGACTGCAGATGCCGCCTGCGCCGCGCTGAAGAAAAAATCTTATTCCTGCCTGACCATCAGGTTGTAAAAACTTAAAACCTTCCTGTTATAAACCTTCTTTAGTTACTGCGTGTGGAGTTTTTGTAATGCGTTTCGACAAGCAGCTCTTTAGCGGCATTGAGCTTGGCCGCCAGCCAGGCCGTACCGCCAATATCGGGGTGAAGCCTCTTCATCAGGCGCCTGTGCGCCTCACGGATTTCTTCGACCGTGGCGCCTTTCTGAAGGCCAAGAATTTCATAAGCCTCCTCCTCACTCAGCGCGTGGGTACTGCGCGCGCCAGCCTGCCGCGTATGCGCGTGCGCATGCGGGTCTTTACGCCAGTGGGGAAACCGGCGGTCAAGATACGCTGCGAGTAGACTGCAGCTTTCCGGGTCATCCGCAAATTCATTGAACAGGCCAAGAATATCTTCAAGCGCAAGCTTGTCGAGATTGAAGCCCGCATGTTTGCCGCTGCGAACCTGCGCACGCATCTGCTTTGTCCGGATATCGATCGCCGCATCAAGATAGCGCGTGCGAAAGCGCGGCAACGCCATGTTTGGCAGCGCGGGGTTCCACAGCATATGCAGGCCCAGCAGCGCCAGAACCATGGGCAGCACGATCAGCGCAACGATCCACAATCCCGCCAGCAGCAGGACAATCACGGTAATAAAGATGATCGCCGCGAGGATGCGCTCGCCTTTCATTGCAAGTACGCGCGGATTGCCGCGCAGTACAGATTTCGCCCCCGATAGCAGCAGGAACAGCAGAAGGCAGCCGAGAAGGAATGAGAACATGAGCCTATATAAGAAAACGCGCGGGGTTTTGACACCCCGCGCGCTCCAAAGCCGCCTAAAATATTTTAAAACATAATTTCAAGTCTACGTAACAATTAATCAGTCCAGAACAGAGTACAGTTTAAAGTAATGCGATAAGTAGATACCTTCAATATTCGTCGCGGCTAAGCTAGAACCTCCGTCAACTCGAGCGGCATATTTGCCGACTGTCGCCAGATCATCTGTGCCTGCATCCGGCGGCGCGAACGCTCGTCGAGTGGCAGATTGAGAGACTGGAGGATATTGAGAATTTCACTGCGGCTGGCCATATGGTCGACCGTCGGGCGGTTGGCGCCGAAGCTTTCGATGGAATCGAGGGCTGTCAGGCCCTTGTCGAAATAATCGCGGAAAATAATGTGCTCGCTCAGTGTACCGACGGTGCGGAATCCGAATTGCGCGCCCATCTTTTCAAGCATCGCATGCACGGATTTTGAAACGCCGGCTTTCGCATCGACGAGACGATTGCAAACGACAACCCAGTCCAGCGCAGGTGCTTCATCGAGCGCACGCTCGTCGCGCGCTGTCTGCACGGTTTCGCTATAAATGCTCGGACCGAGAATGGCTGAGGTTTCCGGCGTCACGCGGGCAATAACATCGAGATCAAGCAGACTATCGTTCATGGGTGTCACCAGCGTATCGGCGGCTGCGTGCGCAAGGCGCGTCAGCGGGCAATGCATGCTTGGCGTATCGATAATGATGAAATCGGCGCGCTTTTCGAGGTTCGTCAAAATACGCGTAAAAGCTTCATAATCCGACCATTTATTGGTGCGTGTCGATTCATGTTCAGCCTGTTCGAGCAATTGATGTTCGGGCGTCGGGAGAAAGGTATTTTTCGCCAGCGCGTATTTGCGGCGGTTGCGTACGTAATTCGTCAATGTCTGCTGGCGGCCGTCGAGATCGAGCGTGGCAACGCGGAAGCCTTCGCTGAGAAGGGCAACGGCAAGATGAATGGCGAGCGTGGATTTACCGGACCCGCCTTTTTCGTTGCCGATGACAATAACATGCGGCGGCAGATGATCTTGTTGCTCTGTACTCATTACGCTCTCTGACTGACTGTCAGGGAAGAGTAACAAAGCCGCCGGTTAAAAACAAAACAATCACTGATTAAGTATTAGTGATACGGGTTTGAATTAAATTTTATCGGTTATATAAATAATAAAATAATTCGTCATTGCGACCCCGCACTTCATGCGGGGGAAGCGATAACAATTATTTATCCGTCATATTCAGCAGCGTTGCGTTACCGCCGGACGCCGTGATGTCGGTCGACACGACGCGCTCAACCGCGAAGCGATGCAGATAATGCGGGCCGCCCGCTTTCGGGCCTGTGCCGGAAAGTCCCTCACCGCCAAACGGCTGCACGCCGACAACTGCGCCGATCTGGTTGCGGTTCACATACATGTTGCCGACCTTCGCATATTTTTGAACTTCACGCGCTGTCGCCTCGATGCGCGTATGCAGGCCGAGCGTCAGACCGTAACCGGCCGCGTTGATATTTTCGCAAACCTCTTTCAGCGTTCCGGCCTTCCAGCGATTGAGATGAAGAATGGGGCCGAACACTTCTTCCTTAAGGTCGTCTGGCGATTTCAGTTCATATGCGGCAGGCGCAACATAAGTGCCATAGAAACAATCCTGCGGCAGGTCGAGTTCGCGCAAAACTTTCGCGCTGCCGGACATTTTCTGCTTGTGCGCGTCCAGACGGTCCTTCGCCTCGCGATCAATCACCGGGCCGATATCGGTGGTATAATCCATCGGGTCGCCGATGCTCAGTTCTTCCATCGCACCGGTGAGCATTTCGATATATTTATCGGCAATGTCTTCCTGCACATAGACAACGCGTAATGCCGAACAGCGCTGGCCTGCGCTATCGAAAGCCGAGCGCAGCGTATCTTTCACCGCAGCTTCGATCAGCGCGGTCGAGTCGATGATCATCGCGTTGAGGCCGCCGGTTTCTGCAATCAACGGTACGATCGCGCCTTCACGCGCGGCAAGCGTGCGCTGAATTAAGGCCGCCGTCGCGTTCGAGCCGGTAAAGACAACACCCGCCGTGCGCGGATCTTTGACAAGCGCGGCGCCAATTGTTTCACCATCGCCTGGCAGGAAGCTCAGCACATCTTGCGGCACACCCGCCTGATGCATCAGCTTCACCACTTCGTAAGCAACCAGCGGTGTCTGCTCGGCAGGTTTGGCAATAGCAGCATTACCCGCCGCAAGTGCGGCACTCACCTGACCCGTGAAAATCGCCAGCGGAAAATTCCACGGCGAGATACAGGCGAACACACCGCGGCCATGCAGCGACAATTCATTACGTTCGCCGGTCGGACCTTTCAGTTCGACGGGTTTTTCGAATTCTTCTTCTGCGCGCGCGGCATAATAACGCAGGAAATCGATGGCTTCGCGCCAGTCGGCGACGGCGTTATCAAGCGTCTTGCCCGCCTCCATAACGATAAGGCCGAGAAGCTTTGCTTTATGTTCGACAAAAAGATCCGCGCATTTGCGTAAAATCGCGCCGCGCTTGACACCGCCAAGTGCATCCCATTCCGGCTGGGCTGCGACAGCCGCATCAAGCGCTGTGTCGACATCCTCTTCGGCCGCCAGCAAGGCTGAGCCGACAATAATGCGGTGATCGTGCGGTGCGTTGATGGAAACCTTGCCTGCTCCGCGCAGGTTCTTGACCAATGGCTTCGCTTCGACAGGCGATTTCAGGGCCGCCTGAATTTCGGCAACAGTGCTGCGCCACACTTCTTCGTCCCACAAGGGAAGACCGGGGCTGTTTTCACGTTCGGACTGAAAGATGTTTTTCGGCATGGGAATATGCGGGTGCCTCTTGAGAGTTGCGGCGTCAAGCTGCGCCACTGGATCAGCAATGATGTCGTCCATCGGCGCGTCATTGTCGGCGAGACGATTGACGAAAGACGTATTGGCGCCGTTTTCAAGCAGGCGGCGCACAAGATAAGCGAGCAGGTCTTCATGCGTGCCGACCGGCGCGTAAATGCGGCACGGCGTCGAGAGTTTATCTTTCGGCACGACATTCGCGTAAAGTGCCTGCCCCATGCCGTGCAGGCGCTGGAATTCATAAACGTTTTCATTTCCTGCCATGGCACGGATGGCCGCCACGGTGTGCGCATTATGCGTCGCAAACTGCGGATAAAGAACATCGCGCCGCGACAGCATCAGCCGCGCGCAGGCAAGATATGATGTGTCGGTGCCGATCTTGCGCGTGAAAACGGGATAATCGGGATAGCCGCCTTCCTGCGCACGTTTCACTTCCGTATCCCAGTAAGCACCTTTCACGAGACGCAGCGGTAGAATGCGTTTTTCGCGCTCGGCCATGGCGATGAGATTTTCGATCACAGCATAGCCGCGCTTGCTATAGGCCTGTACGGCGAGACCAAGCCCGTTCCAGTTTTCAAGTGCCTTGTCCTGGCTCAATTTTTCGAAAAGCCGCAAACTCAGGTCGAGACGTTCGGCTTCCTCGGCATCGATGGTCAGGCCGATGCCGCCGGTTTTTGCCGCCTGCGCGAGTTCAACAATGCGCGGGTAAAGCTCTGCAAAAACGCGCTGTTCCTGCCGTACATCATAGCGTGGATGCAGCGCGGAAAGCTTGATCGAGATCGACGGCGCGGAAAAAATATCGCCCTGCCCTTCGGCATGTGCGCTGATCGCGGAAATCGCATTGGCGTAAGACTGCATATAGCGGTCGGCATCGTGCTGCGTCAGCGCCGCTTCGCCCAGCATGTCGAACGAAAAGCGATATCCGTTCGCTTCATCGTCTGCCGCGCGGTGCAACGCTTCCTTGATGGTGCGGCCCAGAACGAACTGGCGACCGATGATGCGCATCGCCGTTTTCATCGCCTTGCGGATGACAGGCTCGCTGGAGCGTGAGAACAAACGCTTCAGCGTACCGCCAAAATCGCCGTCTTTGTCTTTGCCGATGGTAACGATCTTGCCCGTCAGCATCAGGCCCCATGTCGAGGCGTTGACGAACAGACTGTCCGACTGGCCGGCATGACTGGCCCAATCGCGATCCGCGAGCTTGTCGGCGATAAAGGCATCGGCCGTGCTGGAATCCGGGATGCGCAGCAGCGCTTCAGCAAGGCACATCAGCACTACGCCTTCATCGGTTGAGAGCCCGTATTCCGACATGAAGGCGTCAATCCCACCTTCTTCTTTCTGGCGGGCGCCTTCGACAAGCTGGATCGCCAGCGCACGGATGCGGCGCCGCTCATCATCAGAAAAACGCGCGCGCTCGATCAGCGTCTGCGCGAGCGCGTTTTCATCGGCGAAGGTGTAACTGGAAAGACTTGCGGTGACCATGGAATCGATACTTGAAAGGGCTAGCTATAAGCCCTTGAGCGGCAAATTCAATGGGGCAAAAAGGCATGAAAAAAACGAGCTAAAAGGCCCGTTTTTTTAATTATTGAGCATCCAAAGGCTTTATTTCGAAATCTTGAGAGTTCCATCCACATCCATGTCGTTATCAAAAACAACTGCGTTGGCAGCTTCCGACATTTTTGAACCAATATACCTTGTCATGTTGACGTGATAGTTCTGCCAAAAGCTATTAGCGAATTCTTGCGTAATTTTTTGGTTACGAAATTCTTCCGGAATAGCTTTTCCTGCAGCGAGCGTGATGCCGGCATTCTCTGCGAATGCGCGCAGCATTTCATTTATACCAATGCCCTTATCGGCATTTCCACGATTTTCCTTGCTGTCAAATTTCAACAGAGCATTAAAAGCTTCTTGCGAGATAATGTTTTTTCCTGATTCAGATGTTTCTACAGGTGCCTTATTCTCATTTGATATTGGCCGAGGAGTTGTTGAATTTTCCTTGGTGCTGGGCTTCACATTTTTTACGTTCGCAACCATTGTCTCAAATTTGGACAATATTTCTTCATTTAACGAAAGCTTGCTACCGTCGCTTTTCACGAAAGCAGCAGCACCAATATAGAGATTTGTATCTTTAGGATCGGCCGTATTCACGAAAAAACCGACATCTTTCCCGGTTAAGCCCAGACTCTCGCGCTCTTTCTTGAGTGCAGCAACAGTCTCTTGTGCTTTCTGCTGGCTTTCCATTTTAACAGCATAAAGAGGCGGCTCTGCGTTACCATTAAATTTGACATCAGAGCCGAACATTTTATCGAGGCGAGAGTCGACTTCTTTCATGACAGCTTTATTTGCTTCTTCAGCCGAGACGGTTTTTGTAACCGTGCCGACATTGTTCGAAAAAGTCGCTTCCGTGATTGCATCGATGTCATTGATCTTGCCAATGAAATCTTTCATGTTGAGTTTTCCCAACTTAACATCATTCATCAGGCCATTATATTTTTCATCGACATCATAAGAGTTTCTTTTATTTGCAGTCGCACGGCCCAAAACAGAAAGCACATTTTGTGCCATCATAGTCTCAAGTTTCATGGAGTCATTTGCGACAAAATCGTCAAAAACCTGGCCGAACCCGGTTTGCTTATAAACTTCGGTATTTTTGATTTTTGCGACAGTCTGATCATATGACAAACTATTTTTCGAAGGAGTATCATCTGTCTTAGTGCGCGGCATTATGCCACGAGTCTTGACTTTGCTCTCAGCGGGAGCAACGTTTTCGCCACTATCGATGACATTAATTTCGGCAACAAAATCTTCCAGCCACATTCCTTTGCTGGCAGCATCTAAGATAAGAGCTTTATACTTATCCGGGACAATGTATTTATCTGTGACATTGGTCGAGTTCTCGTTTTTCTCGATCTTGCCCATTGCAAACAGCACATCGCGCGTGAAGTCGGCGTCATAGAGTTTTACGCCGCCGGCAATTTGATCAAACTTGGTAGCAAAGCCCGAATCTTTGTCTTTGTAAATTTCGCTCTGGCGAATTTTTGCAACTGCCTGCTCAGATGACAGCTTGTTTTGCGGTTCATCTGTCTTTTCTGTCTTTACGGCATTGCCGCCTTCGGTTTTCTGATCAGACGGAACAGAACCCTGCGTACTTCCGGATGGGCGCGTATTTTTATCTTTGTTTTCAGGTTTATTTTCCGCAAAATTATTGCCGTTAAACTTTTTACCCAATGCGGCGACAAGATTCTTTGCAGATTTGCCGGCGCTTTCTTCAACAACAGCTGCTTGCACTTCGCTTTCGCTTAAACCCAGACGGTAAGCGATTTCCCTGTAATCACGAACGGCGCCG
>JAZKID010000066.1:10857-14604 GCA_040385045.1 Pseudomonadota bacterium
CTGAGGCTTTTCAGCCAGCCTTTGATTTCTTTCGAGCTAAGATCGCCGTCGCCATCACCCCAAGTCTTGTCGAGATCGCCCATTGTTTCTGCAACAGATCGCTTGTCTGCGTTTTTGCTTGCACCTGCCTTCGAGATATCGAACGACGGACCATCGCCGCCTCCGAACAATTTGCTGCCAAGCCACTTGATACCGCTAACGACGTCGCCGCCCATAATCCAACTCCTCGAAAAATCTTTGGGTTTATTAGAAGCAATAAAATAGAAAAACTGAAATCATTTCAGGTTTTAAGCCTAACAAGGCAGAAATACATTATAAACAGAAAGTTAAACAACTCCAATGTATTTGAGGCTTTCTATCAGATCATCTTCATTCGCAGCGATCTGCAGATCTTGCGGCGCATCAACGGATTTTAAATACCGCCAGCCCTGAAAAGCGCGGAACGGGCGCGGTGACACACGGATGAGTTGCGGCGCCATCACAATCCGGCAATGCGGGATGCCGTTTTTGGTCGTCGCCTCGAAATCAAGAATTTTCCTGCGGCAGGAAATCTGCCCGCCGATCACCCAGTAAAGGGAGCCGCCGGCAAGAATATCCTCGCTTCTGGTCGGCGTCTGGCGCGTGACATGGCTAATCGTAAACGGCGTTTTGGTCTTTTTCTTTTTGTGCTTCGCGCGTTGCTCGTTTTCCCATTCCTCCAGTTCTTCAATGGAAGAAATGCCGACACATAGTTTTATCAGATGAAGAGCCATCAGCCTTCGGCAATTTCAGCAAGAATTGTACCTTGTGTAACCTGCTGGCCCGGCGTGACGAACAGGCGCGATACCTTGCCGGTGCGCTTGGTGACGATGGCGTGCTCCATTTTCATGGCTTCGATAACGATCAGCCGGTCGCCACTGGTTACAAGCGCGCCTTCTTTTACATTCAGCAGCGTTACCTTGCCGTTCATCGGCGCCTTCAACGCACCTTGGCCTGCCCCATGATCTTCCATATGCTTTTGCGCATCCGGCCAGCGTGCAAAAATCTGCCGGCCTTGATGCAAGACATAAACACCGCCATTGGCAGCGACTGTTTTTACATTTTGCGAATGTGCCGGTAGTGTTACAGTTTTTTCTTCGCCGTCAATATCGATTTTAAAATTCAGCTCACGACCGCCCGACATTTGAAACTGGTCGTCCGCATTCCATGGTGAGTGCCAGCCATGAGTAGAGGTTGCGTTCGCACCCTCACCTTTCAGTAAAGCATGCACCGCTGCACCGGCAATTTTGTCATCGACATCTGTCTGAACAAGCTGAGAAAGATTTTTATCAATAAAGCCTGTATCGAAATTACCTTTTACAAAATCTTGTCGCTGAAGAATTCCGGCAAGGAAAGCCAAATTTGTTTTCGGCCCCGCAATTTCTATTTTCAAGAGCGCGGCATAAAGCGCGTTCAATGCTTCATCACGCGTTGCACCGCGCGCAATCACTTTGGCGAGCATCGGATCGTAATAGGGCGTGACCTCATCGCCTTCCCGCACGCCTGTATCAATGCGAATGTTTGTGGAATCAAATTGTCCTTCAGTCGCTTCAGGCCAGCGCAAATGGCAGATTTTGCCTGTGCTCGGCAGGAAACTGTGGTCGGCATCTTCGGCATAAAGCCGCGCTTCGACAGCATGGCCATTAATCCGCAAATCTTTTTGGACAAGCGGCAGCTTTTCGCCAGCTGCAATACGCAATTGCCATTCGACAAGGTCGACACCGCAAATCGCTTCCGTTACGGGATGTTCGACCTGAAGGCGCGTATTCATTTCCATGAAATAGAAACCGTCGGCCTTCAAACCTTTTGAACTGTCGGCGATGAACTCAACGGTTCCCGCACCGACATAACCGACCGCTTTTGCAGCTGCGACAGCAGCAGCGCCCATCGCTTTGCGCACATCTTCCGGCATACCGGGCGCAGGCGCCTCTTCGATAACCTTCTGGTGGCGGCGTTGCAGCGAACAATCGCGCTCAAACAGGTGCACGCAATTTCCATGAGCGTCTGCAAAAACCTGAATTTCAATATGACGCGGCGATGTGACGTATTTCTCGATCAGCACGCGTTCATCGCCAAACGCATTTTTGGCTTCGCGCTGTGCAGACGCCAAGGCTTCCGTGAAATCTTTTTCCGCATCGACACGGCGCATGCCTTTGCCACCGCCGCCAGATACAGCCTTGATGAGAACCGGATAACCGATTTTCTTCGCCTGCTCTTTCAGGAATTTTTCGTCCTGCTTCTCACCGTGGTAGCCTGGCACAACAGGCACACCCGCTTTCTCCATGATGCGCTTGGCTTCGTCTTTCGCACCCATCGCCGTAATGGCTGAAGCCGGCGGGCCAATGAAAATAATTCCTGCCTTTTTGCAAGCTTCGGCAAAGGCCGCACGCTCGGATAAAAAGCCGTAGCCGGGGTGAATGGCTTCCGCCTTCGCCTGCTTCGCAGCTTCGATAATTTTGTCGATGACGAGATAACTCTCGGCCGCAGGCGCCGGGCCGATACAGACTGCCTCATCCGCCAAGGCAACATGGCGCGCTTTTGCATCGGCTTCGGAATAAACGGCGACGGTGCGCACACCAAGTTTGCGTGCGGTGAGAATAATGCGGCAAGCAATTTCACCGCGATTGGCAATCAGGAGGGAGGAGATGAAAGGCATATCTTCTATTAAATCCCCCGCTCTTAAAAAGAAAGAGGCGCCTTTGGCGCCTCTAGATAATGCACAAACCGATTACGGATTAATATTTGTCAGAAACAGAAGGTCTGGGAAGAACAGCGGCTGGAGGGGCCGTGAACAGAAAATAGGACTGATCCTCGATCTCAATATCCCTGCTCTCGCGGCCATTATCAAAGATGCCATTTTTTACTTCGAAAGTCATAGATTGCGTCGGGCTATCGCAACCGCGCGTCACCGTCTTGTCCTGCTTCTTATCGATTGCCGCTGTGATTGTTTCTGCCATTTTTTGTTTGTTATAACCCTGTGTTTCTTTCGCTACGTACAGGGCCGGGTTCCAGCCACCTGTCTTGCTGTAAACTTTTACGCCAGACAATTTTTCAGCGGCTGCATCGTCAATATAATCACCCGGCGCAACCTTGTTTAAAAATGCGATGACCTTATCGTAAATTTTCTCGCCATTGGTCAGCATTGGAGCAACAAGAACCTCCAGAGCCTCGGCAAAATTGTTTTGTGCGCGCAATTGCATCATTCAAGAGCGAGCATCAGTTCGGTATCCAATTCATCGGGCAACCGCCGGATCGCCTCGAAATTCACCCAAATATCCACCGGGGGCATCGGCGGCAAATCCGTGGGAATTGCCATGCGCGGGATTTGCGGTTGAACGAGCCGCGCGACGGTTGTGACTGTCGCCGCGTTTTCCGCCAATTCTGTTCGCGCGGCGAGCTGCTGATAATACACAGCTCCCACACAAAGCGCGAACGCCAGGGAGCTGTAGGCAACGGTCCGAGGCCAAAACCGGCGCCAAAGCGGCGCTGTGATGGCTGGGGCGCGAGCGCGTTGATCGAATTCAATCTTCCGGAGCACCTGGGAGGTGAAGTTTGATGAGATTTCCGGCTGCGGCAGCTTTTGGATGATCTGAGGGATGGCAACATCCTCCGCCCATCGAGCTTTCAGCTCCGGTGCGGCGGCGAAGAGTTCGCGCAGGCGCTGCTGCTCCTGCGCGTTCAGCTTGCGCTGGGAGCGTTTCTTGAGCAAGTCGTCGTAAACGAGAGCGT
>JAZKID010000067.1:0-5696 GCA_040385045.1 Pseudomonadota bacterium
CGCGCCGACCAGCGCAACGACCGCCTGGTCGATATCCGCGTCCGGCATGATGATCATGTGGTTCTTGGCGCCGCCGAAACATTGCGCGCGCTTTCCGTTCGCGGCGCATGTGGAATAAATATATTGCGCGATTGCGGATGAGCCGACGAAACCGACAGCCATGACTTCGGGATCGTTCAGGATGGTATCAACTGCTTCCTTGTCGCCATTGACGACATTGAGAATGCCGGGCGGCAGGCCTGCTTCCAGCATCAGTTCGGCAAGGCGCATCGGCACGCCGGGGTCACGTTCGGACGGCTTCAGGATAAAGGCGTTACCGCAGGCGATGGCGGGCGCGAATTTCCACATCGGGATCATCGCCGGGAAGTTGAACGGCGTAATACCGGCCACGACGCCAAGCGGCTGGCGCAGTGAGTACATATCAATCGCCGGGCCTGCGCCTTCCGAAAAATCACCCTTCAGCAGATGGGGGATGCCGCAGGCAAATTCGACGACATCGAGACCGCGCTGAATATCGCCCTTGGCATCGGCCAATGTTTTGCCGTGCTCGGATGACAGGATATGCGCCAGCTCGTTGAGCTCCTTATTCGCAAGCTCAAGAAACTTGAACAGCACGCGTGCGCGTTTTTGCGGATTTTGCGCAGCCCAGGCCGGCTGGGCGGCGGCGGCATTACGGATCGCAGCTTCAACCTCGGCTTTTGATGCAAGCGCAACCTTCGCCTGCACTTCGCCTGTGTTGGGGTTGAATACGTCGCCGAAACGGCCTGATTTGCCCTCAACGTTTTTCCCGCCAATAAAATGTCCAATCGAACGCATGATTTGCTCCTGAAATGATGCAGACACATAGCCCTTTGTGCCGAAAGGTTCAACTTGTTCTTATTTTAGTTACGAACGGCGCTTCAGGGTTAACCAGAGGACCAAGAATTCACGCATCCGTGAACTTTCTTTACGATTTCGCAGAGACCTTTGTGCGACTTTAGGCAGGTTGATTTCAGAGAAAAGATTAAAGGCCTCATGACCGGACCCGTTTATAAACTTCACCCTGCGGAATTCGCAGATTATTTCAAGCACATGACACGTATTGACGTGGCAGGGCGCAATGAACGATTCAAAGGTGCATCGGACGATGCATCGCTTCAGGCACATGCCCTTCGCCTCGCCATTTCGGAAACGATCGTGCTCGGTATCCGCCTTGATGGCGACATCCGCGCAACCATCGAAATCATGCCAAGCCAGACCGGCCAGACAGCGACAGCCGCCCTGATGGTAGAACCTGTCTACCGCGGGCACGGCCTTGGCCGCCGCCTGCTGGAAGAGGCCGTAACGGCCAGCCGCCCGCTCGGCATCCGCTCGCTTCTTTTCGATGTGAACACGACGAATGAAGCGATGGTGCATCTCATCACCACGATGAATGCGAAACCGACATCGCAAAAAGGTCTCTATACGCTCAACCTGGAGCGTCGTTCTATTCCGCGCGAAGACGAAGTCGCATTGCGCGCCTGAGATTTTTGCTTATAACATTTTGCCAGAACAGGCAGAGTACAGACGGCGCCCCCAAAAGGCGCCGTTTTTTTATGCCCGAATGGCCGCGAAGGGCATCGTCAAAAATGGCGCAGGTATTTAAAAAATACAAAAGCGGCAAGCCGCTTTTGTTGGCGCCGTTTTTTTATTTTGTCATGTCATTCTGAGGCGAAGCCGAAGAATCTCAGGTGCCGAGATCCTTCACTTCGTTCAGGATGACAATAAATAATTTCAAATCTGCCGCTCAACCATTTTCTTCTTGATTTCGGCAATCGCTTTCGCCGGGTTCAGGCCTTTCGGGCAGGTCTGCGCACAGTTCATGATGGTGTGGCAGCGATAAAGCCGGAACGGATCTTCAAGCTGGTCGAGTCTTTCACCCGTGGCTTCGTCGCGGGTGTCATTGATCCATCGATACGCCTGCAGAAGCGTTGCGGGGCCAAGATAACGATCCTCATTCCACCAGTAAGACGGGCACGAAGCGGAGCAACATGCACACAGAATGCATTCATAAAGCCCGTCGAGTTTCTCGCGGTCTTCGTGGCTCTGCTTCCATTCCTTTTGCGGCTGCGGCGACGATGTTTTCAGGTAGGGCTCGATCATCGCGTGCTGCGCGAAAAACAGGGTAAGATCTGGCACGAGATCTTTCATCACGCCCATATGCGGCAGCGGATAAATTTTAATGACGCCTGATACATCGTCCATCGCCTTGGTGCAGGCGAGCGTGTTGGTGCCGTCAACGTTCATCGAGCACGACCCGCAAATGCCTTCGCGGCAGGACCGCCGGAATGTCAGCGTCGGGTCGATCTTGTTCTTGATCCAGATAATCGCGTCCAGCACCATCGGCCCGCAATCGTCGAGATCGACGAAATAGGTATCGACGCGCGGGTTTTCTTCAGTTTCCGGATCATAACGATAGATGCGGAATTCGCGGAGGCGCGCCGCGCCTTCAGGCTTCGGCCATGTCCTGCCGGTTTTGACTTTCGAATTGCGTGGCAGTGTCAGCTGAACCATTAAAGCTGGCCTTTCAAAACGAACATGGCGTTGGAACGCGTTTCATCGGCTTTTTCATAGCCGATGGCGATTAAGTAATCGAGAACGCTCGACGACCAGCGCCGTCCGCGCGTCTGTTCGATGATCACGATACGCGGCCACAGGTTTTTTGCCGCGCTTTTGAAGAACGGCAGCAAGGCCATGTCTTCAAAGCCTTCGATATCGATTTTCAGGCCATCAACGTTGTTCACGCCCGCCTCGGCCAAAATCGTTTGCAATGTGCGCAATTTTACGCGGATTTCACCGTCGGCAACAACGCGGCTGCCGCCAAGACTTTCACTGTCGGAATGAAACGCCGTATCGGCGTCGTGCGCGCCGACGGCTGCTTCGACCACAACAATATTTTCAGCCTGCGACAAGGCAATGTTGTCATAAAGGCGCGACAGAACAGACGGGTTCGGCTCGATTGCAATTACCTTGCCGCAAGGACCGTAAGGCGGGCTGAGCAGGATGGAATAAAGACCGATATTCGCACCGATATCGACAAAGATACCATTTGTTGGAATATGACGGCGCAGGAAATCGATTTCCGCCATATTGTAGCGCGCGTTCATCAGCATGCCGAGATCGATATTGCTTGTTTGCGGGTAGAGGCGGAAACGCGCATTCTGAAAAAGAGCATCAAAGGGTTTTTGATAAAAATTTTTCAAAACCAGATTGATCTTATGGCGAAAAAATCCGCGCTTCAGAAAAGAGTTTTTGGCCAACCCGAAAATGCCGCGCAAAAGGAGTGGCGGACTATAAGTACCGAATTCCTGAATTTCCTGATTGGCACGCCCAAGACGAATGGCAGACTCTGCCTGCTTGCCCTCTTGAGTAAAAGAGTCTGAACGAGAGTCAGGCGATCCGGTTTTCAGCATCTTGCTTGCCATAGAGACATTAATAAACACGGGCTTTCGGTTCGATATATTCGATTTCATTCGACAAAGTATAAGTATGCACAGGCCGGTCATCGAGCGTGACACTGTGCGTGTCGTCGTCCGCCCAGGCCAGCGTGTGTTTCATCCAGTTCTTGTCGTCGCGTTCCGGAAAATCTTCGCGCGCATGCGCGCCGCGGCTTTCTTTTCTGTTCAACGCGGATTCGACTGTCACCACAGCCTGCGAAACAAGGTTGATCAGCTCCAACGTTTCGGTGAGATCGGTGTTCCAGATCAGCGAGCGGTCGGTCGTTTTCAGATCGTCGAGCGCATTCCAGACCTTGTGCATGCGGTCGCGGCCGGCCTTCAGCGTTTCACCGGTACGGAAGACGGCGCAATCTTCCTGCATCGCTTTTTGCATTTCGAGCCTCAGCTCTGCCGTCGGCGTGGAGCCATTGGCGTGGCGCGCGCGTTCGAGACGATCAACACCATCAAAGCCCGCATCCTTGGCAAGTTCCGGCTGCTTTTCGCCCGCCGTCATGGTGTCGGCACAGCGCAGTGCGGCCGCACGGCCGAAGACAACGAGATCGATCAGCGAATTCGAACCGAGACGGTTGGCACCATGCACCGAAACGCAGGCCGCTTCACCAAGCGCCATCAGACCCGGCACCGTCGTATCGGCGTTGCCGTTTTTCTTGGTGAGTACTTCGCCATGGAAGTTCGTCGGGATGCCGCCCATATTATAGTGGACCGTCGGCAAAACGGGAATCGGCTGGCGTGTGACATCGACGCCCGCAAAAATCTTCGCAGATTCTGAAATGCCGGGCAGGCGCTCTTTCAAAATCGCCGGATCGAGATGATCGAGATGCAGATAAATATGATCGTTACTCTTGCCAACACCGCGGCCTTCGCGCACCTCGACGGTCATCGCGCGCGAGACGACATCGCGCGAGGCGAGATCTTTCGCCGACGGCGCATAACGCTCCATAAAACGCTCGCCTTTTGAATTTGTCAGGTAGCCGCCCTCACCCCGCGCGCCTTCGGTGATGAGACAGCCCGCGCCGTAAATGCCGGTCGGGTGGAACTGCACGAATTCCATATCCTGCAATGGCAGGCCTGCACGCAGCACCATCGCATTACCGTCACCGGTGCAGGTGTGCGCCGATGTCGCGGTGAAATAGGCGCGGCCGTAGCCGCCGGTTGCGATAATCGTTTTGGCGGCACGGAAACGGTGCAGCGTGCCGTCATCCATGCGGAGCGCAGTGATGCCGCGGCAGACGCCCTCGTCATCCATGATCAGGTCAAGCGCGAAATATTCGATGAAAAATTCCGCCGAATGACGCAGGCTTTGGCCATAAAGCGTGTGCAAAATCGCATGGCCTGTCCTGTCGGCGGCGGCGCAGGTGCGCTGCGCGGTGCCCTTGCCGTAATGCGTTGTCATGCCGCCGAACGGGCGCTGGTAAATTTTTCCGTCCTCGGTGCGCGAGAATGGCACGCCCCAATGTTCAAGTTCGTAAACAGCGTCCGGCGCATTGCGGACGAGATATTCAATCGCGTCCTGATCACCGAGCCAGTCCGAGCCCTTCACCGTGTCGTACATATGAAAGCGCCAGTCATCTTCGCCCATATTGCCGAGCGCGGCCGAAATGCCGCCTTGCGCCGCCACCGTGTGCGAGCGCGTCGGAAAAACTTTTGTAATGCAAGCCGTTTTCAATCCTGCTTCCGAACAGCCAACCACAGCGCGAAGCCCTGCACCGCCTGCCCCAACAACCACGACATCGAAGGTGTGATCAATGAACTGGTGCGCGCGGCCGGTGACGGCGGGAGAGGAAACGGGTTGGTCCATTTTCAAATCTCGAAGTTGAGGCGAAACAGCGCGAACAGCGAAACGAATGCAACGAGCGTGCAGAACAGCGTGTTGCATGTCAGCAGGAGCGATTTCATGCCTTTGCCATGCACATAATCGTCGATGATCGATTCCATACCGATGCGCATGTGCCATGCGCTGAAGAGAACAAACAGCGCAACGGCACATGTGGTGACAGGGTCGCCGAAAAAGACCCGCACCGCCGCATAATTGGCATTCAGCGAACGCACCAGCGCGTAAACAAACAGTCCCGTCAACGGCAACAGGGCCAGCGATGTCAGATGCATGTTGCGGAAATGACCCGTTCCGCTTCGCGCCGCGCCTAAATAGCGCGCGCGCTTCAATGGCGAGCTCTTCGCGCAAGGCAGGCGAGACGGCAGGGCTCGGCGCTTCTTCCACGA
>JAZKID010000068.1:0-1522 GCA_040385045.1 Pseudomonadota bacterium
GGTGCGTTTGCTTTGCAATTCATCCCGACAGGTTTTTTACGCGATCTTGTGCCGGTCATGCTGATCGCCGTTGCGCTGTATTTTGTCTTCGCGCCGAATTTGAGCGACGAGCCGCGTCGCCATCTGATGTCCTCGACCATGCACGGTCTCGTTATCGGCAGCTGTCTCGGGTTCTACGAAGGTTTTTTTGGCCCCGGCTTCGGTGCGCTTCTGGCCATGTCCTATGTCGGTCTGCTCGGTTATGGAATAAAAAAAGCGACGGCGCATACCAAATTTCTCAATTTTGTTGGCAATGCCAGTTCCTTGCTGGTTTATCTGGCGACCAGCCAGGCGCTGATTAAAATTGGTCTGATCATGGCCATCGGCCAGTTCTGCGGCGCAACGCTCGGCGCACGCGTCGCCATCAAGCACGGCGCGCGCGTGATCCGTCCGCTGCTTGTCGTGATGTGCTGTGCCATGGCGCTGAAACTGTTATGGCAATGACCGAAAAACTTTACTTCGACGATCTTCAGATCGGCCAGACATTCGAGAGTAGGACCTCTGCGCTTGACGAAGCGCAGATCAAAACTTTTGCAGCGGAATACGACCCGCAGCCCTTTCATCTTGATGATGAACTGGCAAAAGAGACAGTCTTCGCAGGTCTTGCAGCAAGCGGCTGGCATACGGCCGCGCTCAGCATGCGGCTGATGGTGGAAAGCCTGCCGATTGCCGGCGGATTGATCGGGCTCGGCGCCGATATCAGCTGGCCGAAAGCCGTGCGGGCCAGCGACGTGCTGAATCTGGTCAGCGAAGTCGTCGAAAAAATTCCATCAAAGTCACGGCAAGACCGTGGCATTGTGAAAGTGCGCTGCACGACCTTTAACCAGAACGGCGAGACGGTGCAGATTTTGACGCCGACGATGATCGTACCGCGGCGCGTGTCTTAAATTACATGCCCTGATAATTTGGCCCGCCGCCGCCTTCCGGCGTCACCCACGTGATGTTCTGCGCCGGGTCCTTGATGTCGCAGGTTTTGCAATGCACGCAGTTCTGCGCGTTGATGACGAAACGCGGATCGGTCTTCGCCTCTTCGTTCGTATAAACGATTTCGTAAACGCCGGCCGGGCAATAGAGCCGTGCCGGCTCACCGTATTTTGGCAGGTTATGCGCAACCGGAATCGACGGGTCTGTCAGCAGCAGATGCGAAGGCTGATCTTCTTCATGATTGGTGTTCGAAACGAACACCGATGAGAGGCGGTCGAAAGTCAATGCGCCGTCCGGTTTCGGGTAATCGATTTTTGGCGCATCCTGAATGGGCATCAACCCTTCATGGTCGGCCATGCGATGTTTCATGGTGCCGAACAGCGAGAAGCCGAGCGTGTTGCACCACATGTCGATGCCGCCGAGGATGATGCCGATCATGGTGCCGAAGCGCGACCACAGCGGTTTGGCGTTGCGGACGCGCCAGAGATCCTTGCCGATCGCGGAAGAGCGCCACGCATTGTCATAAGATGAAACCTCGTCGCGCGCGCGACCCGCATTC
>JAZKID010000069.1:0-6468 GCA_040385045.1 Pseudomonadota bacterium
TGACACTTCATTGATCGCGCTCGCGATATGTTTTTTGCCGTCACGGTCTGTCGCTTCCATCGTCAGCGGGTGAATGACGGCCGTTTTTGCCGCGCGAATACGTTCCGGTAAATTCTTTTCATCATACTCGTTCATCATGAAGCCGAGCGAGCCGCGGTTCATGCCGTAAATCGGTTTGCCGACATTCATATATTTATGCAGCGTGCGCAGCATCACACCGTCACCGCCGAGCGTGACGATCACATCTGCTGCATCAATGCCTGTCTGGCCATAAATTTTCGAAAGCTTTTCTTTCGCGGCAATCGCGGCAGGTGCTTTCGATGCAACGAAATGCAGCCGCAAATTTTGCGTTTTTTCCGCAGCCGCTTCTTTTACCGTCGATTTTTTCGCTTGCTGTTTCATGCGTTCTTGGCCAGTCTTTGAGGTGGGGTTATTTAACATGAACGCACCCAAGATACAGCCCGGCCAAAGCGGCTTTTCCCTGCTTTATATCACTTGCGCGGACAAGACTGTCGCCGCAGACCTCGCACGGCTTGCAATTTCAGAAAAAGTTGCGGCCTGCGCGAACATCATTTCCGGCATGACGGCGATTTATCCATGGAAGGGCAAGATTGAGGAAAGCGAAGAGGTCGTGCTGCTGCTCAAAACGCAGAAGGCGCTGGTTCAAAAATTGATCGCGTTTATAGAGCAGCACCACCCTTACAATGTGCCGGCCATTCTTGAAGTTTTGCTTGGGCATGTCAGCGCGCCTTATGGCGCATGGCTGCTTCAGGAAACTCAGCAGCAACCTTCGTGAGAGCAGACGTGCACTTTTTTATATTTCTTGATTACGCGATCGCGCTTCAGGCGTGACAGGCGATCCAGCCAGAAAATACCGTCCAACTGGTCGATCTCATGCTGCAGGCAAACGGCCAGAAAACCTTCCGCTTCGTCTTCCTGCATCTTGCCGTCGAGATCGTTGTAAACCACGCGCACCTGTTTTGGCCGCATGATTTCGTCAATAACACCCGGCATGGAAACGCTGCCTTCTTTCGCCGTCACTGTTTCCGTGCCGCTCCATGAAATACGCGGATTGATGTAAAAGAGCGGTTTGCCTTTTTCCGTCTCGATCACGACGATGCGTTTCAAAATGCCGACGTGACATGCGGTAATGCCGATACCTGGCGCATCGCGCATTGTTTCCAATAACGTGTTGCAAAACGTTTTCAGCTCGTCGCCGAAATCCGTTACGTCTTCGGCGTGCGCTTTCAGAAGCGGGTGGGGGTAGTGAAGGATGTTCAGATTCGTCATGCCCGCATTTATTGCGGGCCTCCACGAATTATTCAAGTCATGGATGACCGGACCAAGTCCGGCCATGACGACTTATTTTCTATTCACCAAACCGCAGCTTCATGCCCGCGTAAGCAGAAAGCGGCTGGCCACGATAGCCGAACACTTCCTGATATTGCTGGTCGAGCGCATTTTGCACGCGGACATAGGCTTCGGCCTGCGGTGTCAGCTGATAGGACAGCTGCGTGTTGAGAAGCGTGTAGCCCGGCAGTTGGACGCGCATGGAGGGCGCGACGCGGAAATCGTCGTCCTGCATCGTGCCGTTGAAAGCGACGCCGACTTTGAGGCCGAGCTTGTCTTCCAGAAAGCGCATGTCGGCATCGATCGAACCGGAATGCGGCGGGCGGCGTGTCTCTTCAAGCCCTGCGGATGTACGTGCATCCGTATAGGTGTAAGTACCGCTGAAATTCAGCCCCGGCATCGGCGCCCAGGTGATCATTGTCTCGAGACCGCGGCGGCGGCTGATGCCCGGATCGTTGATCGCGGTATTGGTCGGACTAAACACCGTGCGGATTTCATTTCTTGTCTGACCATCGAAATAGGTGATGCCGGTGCTGATCGGCAGCACGTTCCAGTTCTGGCTGACGCCGATTTCCCATTCAAAACTTTCTTCGGGCTTGAGATCGGGATTGCCGACGAACGTGTTGTTTGAACCGAAGAGTTCATCCATGGTCGGGTTCGTCACGCCGGTGCCGACGGCCGCATGCACGCTGAACCCGTCATCGTTATTTGCGCGTGCCGTCAGACGGCCGGTCGTCGCATCTTCAAATTGCTGCGAAAGATCATGGCGCACGGCGGCGGTGAGAAAATAGCGGTTATAAAAACTTGAGCGCCACTCACCGGCAAAGCTTGTTGTTTCCAGCTGATAAGCGGGCAGCATGTTGAAATTGGTGTCGTAGGTCAGCCATTCATGGCTGACCTGCAAACTCGTATCGTGCTTTGATTCCGCAAAATCCGGCGTGCGCAGGGTATAGCTGGCGCGATACAACGCTTCATTGCGCGCACCTTCGGATTCGAACGGCCCGTACTGGTCGACGGAGCCGCGTAGAAAGCCATAACCATCCCATGACACATGCTGTTTGAATTCCGTACCGGGGATTGTGTAATTGGCGGCAATGCGTCCGCCGAAATCATTTTCATTGTAATGAGGCCCCGCGGCATCGGTGAGCGGTGGCGCGGAAGCATTGCCGAAATTTGTGTCGTCGAAATCCGCTTCGCGCGTCGCGAAACGTAATGAGCCGTCGATATCGAAACCGTTGACGGGGTTGAGCCCCATGCGCAGGTTCATATTGCCGATGCTGGAACCGTCCGCTTCCGTGCCCGCCGTCGAAATATTATAACCGTCGGTGGTCAGGCCGGAAGCACCGAGCGACATCCACACATTCTCATCGCCGCCCGCCGCAAAAATCGAACTTAAAAGTGTGCTGAACGAACCCGCCTCGGCCTGTGCGCTGACGACAGGTTTGCGCAAACCTTTGCCGGATTTCGTCGTGATCGCGATCACGCCTGCATGCGCGCCGGAGCCGTAAATGCCGCTCTGCGGCCCGCGGATGATTTCGATAGTTTCAACGTTAGCCGCTAGTAACCCGGAAAAATCATAACCGATGCCGGACGGGTCGTTGTACTGCACGCCGTCGACGATCAGCATGACATGGTTCGCTTCCGAACCGCGGATGCGCACCTGTGTGAATTGCCCCGGCCCGCCGGACTGGCCGACGCTGAGGCCGGACACATGGCGCAGCGCATCGCCGACCGTCTGCGCGCCGGATTTCCTGATGTCGTCTTCGGTGAGAACGGTGACGGAACTGCCAACCTTGCCAAGCGATGTCGCTTCCTGGGCCTGGTTGGCATAAATCGTCACGGGTAGGGTCTCGTCCGCGAACGCATGTGTTGCAGTGAAGGGAAGGGCAGACGTAAAAATGGCGGCAACTATTCCCGCCGCAGGATTCGCTTTCAGCATAATCTCTCCGCAAGTGGTGGACCAACAATGGCGCCACCACTTGCGGAGAAGTCTCCGCTCTCTTTGCACGCCCCGTGCAAAAGATGGGTGACCGAGCTGGCAGGTCTCCTGGCTTGCAGATCAGCGTTCCGTTTCCGTCTTCCCGCCGCTTCTTCGTTACCGAAAAAAAGGCAGTGACTTTTTGGAGCGGAACTCCCTGCGCACAGTTGCGGGGGCAGCTGCGGATTGCCGGCAAAACCGGACCGCATTCCCTTTTCAGCCTGCTTTTGAAGGCAGGCCACCAGCACGTCGGAGTGAGTTAACATTTTGTTTACGTTTCATCCATACGGATTTTTAATAATCGCAGAACATGGTTAAAAAATCCGCGTTGCGGGACTTCACATTGCGCGCCAATGCCTTATAGATGCGCCAAGAAATGCCGGCATAGCTCAGCGGTAGAGCAGCGGTTTTGTAAACCGAAGGTCGGGAGTTCAATCCTCTCTGCCGGCACCAATTCTGATTACTTAAATAATGACACACCAATAGAAAATATTGAAGAATTTGGCATTCTTGACAAAACTGTAAATAGCATCATTATACCGTTTTTTATGTTTAATTAATTTTCAAAAGGCACGAGGAACCAATGGCACAAATAAAAGAAGTTAGTTTGAGCAATCTTAAACCAGCTGCAAATGCTAAGAATGCTGAAGACGCAAATTTTAATTCTTCATTGGTTTCTTGTCGCAAAGAAATAATCATGGAGCTTCTGGCAGAAAGAGCTTCGTGGCTTCTTCCTTGGGGTTCAGATTACAACAAAAAACGTATGGCTGAGATTCGCTCCGGCATTTTCAACATGTCTTGGACGGAAACAGAATGGTTAGCTTCGCATTTTGATAACAATGACTATAAGTGGGAAAATCTTCGTGTTGGTAGAAAAAGCGTAGATCGTTTTGGTCAGGATGAAACAGTTTATAAATATTATGAAGGTCGAATTGATGATTACATCGCTTATTTAGCCACCAAGGATATTTCTTAATATCTATTAGGACTCGCGCTTAGATTTCACTAACCCTTTTGGCATGTGACAAGCGACAGTGCGCGCGCTGCTGTGATACGCTTTTTACTCACTGGGTTGGAGTTTTGTTATGCGTAAATCCATCATTGCATTCGCAGCTGTCAGCTGCGTTCTCGTTTCCATGCCGCATCAGGCGAAAGCCGACGGGTTTCTTGCCGGTGCGACTGTCGGCCTTATCGGCGGCGCCATAATCGGTGCCCATGCCTCGCCGTATTATTATGGCCCTTATGGCTATGCACCCGCTTATTATCACGCTGTACCGTCACACGGTTATAGCTATGGCTATGGCGTGCCGACCTACGGCTATTCGCAGCCGTATTATGTGACGAGCCCATGCTGGGGCCGCCGCTTGCCGGTTTACGACCGTTTCGGCGGTGTTGTTGCAGTGCGTTACGAACGCGCCTGCCGCTAAAATCCTTTTAAAACCCCAGTTTTGACACAGTGGCGCTTTTTTAACGCCACTGTTTTGTGTTTTCTCATCTTATGCTAAGCAAAGCACCGAAACCCTGTTCTGTGAACTTTTTGGGGATTTCCGCGTTGTTTGAGTCTGAATCTTAACGTCCAACAAGAGGCAAAAGCTGAAGGCTTTTGAAAAAGAAGAATGAAGAAAGTTATTACGACTGTTCTTTCTGCCGCCCTTATCGCTGCAACGCTCGTTTCCGGTGCAATCGCTGCTCCGTTCACAGGCGCTGCTGAACTTTCAAAAGCACAGAGCACTGACATCGTGCAGGTTCGTAACCGCGGCGGCGCTGTTGCTGCCGGTGTCGTTGGCGGCCTTGCTGTCGGCGCCCTGATCGGCTCGCAGGTCAACCGTGGCGGTTACTACAACGGTTGCAATCCGCGCTATGAATATTGCGGCCAGCCTGTGTACGCACGCCCGGCTTACCGTGGACGTGGTCTGGTCTGGAACGATGATCGTGGCTGCTATGTGAGCCGCCGCGATTATTGGGGTCCATGCTACTAAGCATTTCGAAATCTGAAATGAAAACGGGGCCTTGTGGCCCCGTTTTTTTATTCTCAAGCTAACCTTGTCAGGTTATTCAAACTTTGCGCTGCCGCGTCGTGCCGTTGCTTTTTTGCGGGTTGGAGTCGGCATACATAATCTCTCTCAGTTCCTTGATCTGTTTTTGCAGTGTGGCGTTCTGCGGATTGATGGCATTGAACATCATGCTTGTATCCCATATTTTCCCTGTCGTGCCTTTTGCCAGTTCCTCAGGCGAAATACCGAAAGACAAAAGCAGATATGTTGTCGCGTCTGTAGCGTTCAGCGTTTTGTTGTTGTAGCCGAAAAGATTTTTCTTAAGCGCAGTGTTGAAAACCGGACGGTCGAGTTTTTTGAAGACTGTATATTTTGAAATAATTTCATCAAGCTCATCGACGCTCATTCTTTTTGTCGAACTGATAATGTCGCCTTTATTGCCTTTTACGACATTGCTGTCATTGGCGGTATTTTTATCGAAGGTTTTCAAAAGCGCGTTAGCATATCCCTTTAGTTCTCTGACCGTGAATCCCCAGTTATCGCGAAGTGCGTTTGCGCCACTTTCGAGGCCGTTCGCCGAATCATAAGCATTGATTTTCAAAATTGTGTTGGCAACAGAATTGCCTGTTTTCGCCGCAGAATTGATTGTTGACATAACATTTCTCCCAAAATGATTTTCAAAAAATCTTTACGCGAGATTTGTGTCGGAATTAATACGAATTGTCCAAATTATTTTCTGAATGTGTTCCGGGAATTCATTCGGATATCTGATGGGCAACATAAAGTGCGAGCGCAGCAGCGTTGGAAACATTGAGGCTTTTGATGGCACCCGGCAAATCGAGGCGTGCAAGATAATCACAGGATTCGCGCACCGAAGGACGTACGCCTTTTCCTTCAGCGCCGAGTACAAGCAGTATCGGCATTTTCAGTTTCAGTTGCGACAGATTTTTTTCACCTTCGGAATCGAGTCCGACAACGGTGAAATTCTTTTCTTTCATCACGTCGAAACTTTGCCGCAGATTCTTCACGGTAATAATCGGCACATGCTCCAGCGCGCCGGAAGCCGATTTGCCGAGCACGCCGTGCGCTTGCGGGCTGTAGCGTTCCGTCATGATAATCGCTTTCACGCCGAACGCGGCAGCGGTG
>JAZKID010000070.1:0-2543 GCA_040385045.1 Pseudomonadota bacterium
GGATAGCGACACGTTCGATCTTGGCCTTGTCTTTGGTAAAGCGCACACGCGCCGCACCGGTGGCACGGCCGTCAACCTGCAACAGGTAATGGCTGCTTTCGGGGTCGAGGCCGTCAATCTCGCGGTCTTCGGGAACGTTCTGGCCTTCGATAAAAACTTTCCGGCGCACTTCCATGCATGCCGCCAGATCTTCGGCAGATGTCGCGCGAGCGATTGAAATGGCATCGTTCATGGCAGGTTATGAATTCTTCGCCATTTTGAACGTGAACTTCGTTTCATTATCGTTTGAAACGACATCGAGCGTACCGCCATGGGCACCGGCAATTTGAGAAGCAATATAAAGCCCCAGTCCAAGACCTTTCTGTGTCGGCTGCACATCGCCGCGCACATAAGGCAGAAATAATCGTTCCATCACTTCCGGCGCGATCGGCGCGCCCGCATTGGCGACCGACAGCTCAAACCTGTCACGGTCGTTCGCCGCGCGGACATGAACAGGCATGTTGGCGTTGCCGTAGTTCATGGCATTGCCGAGAAGGTTCGAAAACATCTGCGCGATGCGCTGCCCGTCACAATCGATGCTTCCGTCAATCCTGATATCGGCTTTCACCACGCGGTCGGGATGGCTGGCGCGGAATTCCGCGATCACATGCTCCAGCACCGGCTGCAAGGATTGGCCGCGATCGCGAACGATCGAGAGGCCGCCGCCAAGCTTGCTCTTGGCATAGTCCATCACGTTGTTGATGAGGCTGGACATACGCCCGACGGATTCGGCCATCATGGAGATAATCTGCGAAGCACGCGGTTCGTGCGGCATGCGGTTCAGCATGTTGACGCCCGATGACAGCGCTGCCAGCGGGTTGCGCAAATCATGGCTCATGACGGCAATAAACTGCTCGCGCAATTCGGACAGCTCGCGCTCTTCGCTCAAACTCGTTTCGCTGACCGAGAGTTTCTCATGCGCCTCGATATGAAATGCGATCAGCTCGGCGAAAAGCTTGAACATGCTGGCAACTTCCGGTGTGTCGAGCTTCGCAGGCGCAGGATCGATCGCACAAAGGGTACCGAAAAAGCGACCCCCCGAAAGAATAATCGGCGTCGAAATATAACTTTGAATGCCATACATGGCTGGCGTATGATGGCTGCGATAAGCTTCGTCTTCCGCCACATGGCTGATAATGACAGCATTCCCATGCTTGCGGATTTCGTCACAGATGGTCGTCTCGACCTTCAGCTCCCCGCCGGCTTTCAGTCCGAAGTCGATATTATCGCGAACGCTGCAGGCTACCCAGCGGTCTTCGGTCACGCGCGCGATGGCGGAAAAGCCCATTCCCGTAACGCGGCAAACGACATCCAGAATATGAGGTACTGCTTGTATCGATGAAATGATCGAAATGTCTTTTTGAAAATAGTTCGTCATCATCAAAGGATTTACCATTATAATCGAAGCTGCCTTGGCATATCAAAGAGCGCTTTTAAGGTCTACTGAATTGATATTGCGACAGTGAGCCACGCTTCGCGGCGGCCTTCATGGCAGGTCATAAACTCCTTCCAGATAAAGCCGTGCTTCGCCTGCTATCCTGACACGGCCGCCAGTGAGCAGTGCACATTCCAGTTCGCCGATGCGTCTGGAGACCTGCCGCGCCTTGAATTCAGACTTGCCGAGGCGCTTGGCCCAGTACGGCACAAGCGCACAATGAGCCGAGCCTGTGACAGGGTCCTCATCGATGCGCAGTTTCGGAAAAAAGGCACGCGAGACAAAATCGGTTGCCTCATCCTGCCCGGGCGCCGTGACAATCACACCGCGGCCATCGATATTTTTCAAGGCATGAAAATCCGGCGTGAGCTGCAAAACATCTTTTTCCGTTTCCAGCACCACCAGCCAGTCGTGCGATTTGTACACCTCAGCGGGTTCAACGTTAAGCGCGCGGGCCAAGGCCTCATGAGACGTCACTTTCTCGAGGGTCCATGCCGGAAAATTCAGAGCCAGCAGTTCACTATGCTTTTCGACCGCCAGCAGGCCGGAGCGGCTTTTGAAGCGGATCGTATTCTGCGCAAACCCAAGCTTGCTGAAAATGATATGGGCAGCAGCGAGCGTCGCATGGCCGCACAGGTCGACCTCGTCAAGCGGCGTGAACCAGCGGATATGATAATCGTGCGCACCATCTGTACAGGGCACGAAGAAAGCCGTTTCCGATAAATTATTTTCTTCTGCAGCCGCCTGCATCACATTGTCGGGCAACCAGGCCTCAAGCGGGCAGACCGCCGCAGGGTTGCCGCGGAAAATCTGCGTCGCAAAAGCATCGACCTGAAAAAGCTTTAGTTGGGTCTTCATGACGTCATCGCTTCAAGCTCTTTGATCGTGCTGGTGTTTGCTGAAAGTTGAGAGTGAGATTACTTTGCTAGCGCAAAGTTGCAACTGGCGCGGCTATGCCGCTGGTTGTCGAACGCTTCATGCCTGATCGTAATACGTCGCATATCTCTCACCCTCGACCCATTCATAAGACCCGCGCTGGCGGGTCTTATGAATGGCGGAGAGGGTGGGA
>JAZKID010000070.1:2553-6544 GCA_040385045.1 Pseudomonadota bacterium
ATTCGAACTCACGATACGATCGCTCGTATGCCGCATTTCGAGTGCGGTGCCTTCAACCACTCGGCCACCTCTCCATTATCAACGTCTGGATATGTCAGACGTGGTTGACTTTACCTGACGGATGCGGCGAGCGCATTCCATTTTCCGGCCGGACACCTGACAGCATCCTTACGCAACTCGGCTTGCCTCTCCGTTACCAGCAAAAGAACCAGAAATTCTCCGCGACGTAAAGATGAAGTTTACGCTCACGATGATCTCTCTCAAAACGAAAGATTATCGCGGCAGAACCAAATCCGGTGCATGAAAGACACAAAAAGAGTCATTTCTGATGTAAAGACAGACTGTTGAGTGAACAAATTAAGAATTTTTTATCTTCTCTCTTGCATTTGTTAAAGACAAGATTCGCTGTACGCTTCACATGGACGAGCAAGATGCTTTGAAGATGTTCGGATGCAGTGAGATGGCAACGCGGCAAGAAGAGCGCTAAAAAAAGAGATGGATAACTTGCAAATCATCTTCACATCTAAATTGAATCACTCAGCAAAATCGGATAATTCTTGACACTGATGCGACCTTACGGCACATCACATCTTTCGTGCACGCTCAATGTGCAGGAGACGATTTCGTCGGCGTCCAATATCCGGAACGAAGTGTTGTAGGAAGATTTTACAAATGTTCGCAGTTATCAAAGCAGGTGGGAAACAATACAAGGTGAAGCCTGATGATGTCATCATGGTCAACCGTCTTGCCGCGAATGAAGGAGAGATTGTCACCTTCGAGAAGGTCGTTCTTTATAATGACGGCTCGAAGACACAGCTCGGCACCCCCACCCTCGCCGGTGCGGTCGTTGCCGGCCGGGTCATTGAACAGGCCCGAGGCCCGAAAGTAATTGCTTTCAAGAAACGCCGGCGCAAGAACTCGCGCCGCAAGCGTGGACATAAACAAGAATTGTCTGTCGTTCAGATCACAGAGATCCTGACCGGCGGCAAAAAACCGGATTTGACTGCGGCAAAACCGGTTTCCAAACCTAAAAAGTCCGCAAAAACGTCGCCAGACACATCTCATGGAGAGGAAGACATGGCTAAAGCAAAGAAGACTGCCAAGAAGAAACCCGCGAAAAAAGTAGCTAAAAAACCAGCGAAAAAGGCAACGCGGAAAACAACAAAGCGTAAATCGACAGCAAAAAAAGGCGCGACAAAAGCTCGTAAGCCTGCTAAGAGAAAAGCCGCAAAGCGTAGCCCAGCCAAGCGCAAAAGCACGCGTAAAACAAAAAAAGCAAAGTAAATCAAGCTCTTAGAGCTTAATTTATATTTGAGTTGAAACAGGGAGTTTACTACCATGGCGCATAAGAAAGCGGGCGGTTCATCACGCAACGGGCGCGATTCAGACGGCAAGCGACTTGGCGTCAAGAAGTTCGGCGGCGAAAACGTCATCGCCGGTAATATCATTATCCGTCAGCGCGGTACGCGCTGGCATGCAGGTTCAAATGTCGGCATGGGGAAAGACCATACTCTTTTCGCCAAATCCGATGGAACGGTTCTGTTTAAAGCCTCACGCGGCGGCAAGCAGTTTGTTTCGGTTGAAACTGCAGCCTGAGTAATCCCAAAGAATTCCCTAGAAAAGCAGCCTTCGGGCTGCTTTTTTTATGCCTTTTAAGCCCTTTCGGAACCTTTCCATTTTCTGGCCGTTTTCCCCGCACCTGAGAAAACTCCGTGAAATGAGGCCGATATGAGCATGACCCTGAAAGACATCAACGACAAACTTCGCAAGATCGACATCTGCATGATGACGACGCAGACCGGCCGCGGCGCGCTGGAATCCCGCCCGATGAGCAATAATAAAGACGTCGATTTCGACGGGGACTGCTATTTTTTCACGGACGGTGATAGCACGGCCGCCAAACAGATCGCCTCCCATCCGCAGGTGAATCTCGGGTTTTCATCAAGCGGCGGGCTGTTCGGCGGCGGCGGGACTTTTATTTCACTGACCGGCCCTGCCAGCCTTTCGACCGACAAGGCGACGATGAAAAAACACTGGAATAAAGACATCGAGGTCTGGTTCAAGGATGGCATCGAAACGCCGGGCCTGACCCTTATTCATGTCAAAGCATCGCGCCTGAAATACTGGCAGAATGGCGATGAAGGCGAAATCAAGCTGAATTGAGTTTTTTCGCACGGCTCTGCCCGCAAAAGCGTGCTTTTTCTTCATTGCGTTGCTAAAGACAGGGCATGAAGTTTCTTGATCAGGCACGGATTTTTATCAAAGCGGGCAATGGCGGCGCAGGCGCTGTTTCGTTCCGGCGTGAAAAATTCGTCGAATATGGCGGACCCGACGGCGGCAATGGCGGGCATGGCGGCAATGTCGTCGTGCTGTGCGTTGATGGCCTCAATACGCTGATCGACTATCGCTTCCAGCAACACTTCAAGGCAAAAACCGGCGGGCATGGCATGGGCCGCGACCGCTCCGGCGCGCGCGGCGCCGATGTCGTTTTGAAAGTGCCTGTCGGCACGCAGGTCTTCGACGAAGCGACGGATGTGATGCTCGCCGATTTTACGAAAGTCGGCCAGAGCGAAATCATCGCTGCCGGAGGAAATGGCGGCTTTGGTAATGCGCATTTCAAATCGTCGACAAACCGTGCGCCGCGCCATGCCAACCCCGGCCTTCTCGGCGAAGAACGTGTCCTGGTTTTGCGCCTGAAACTGATCGCCGATGCCGGGCTTATCGGCCTGCCGAATGCGGGAAAGTCGACATTCCTTTCTGCCGTGTCGGCTGCCAAACCGAAGATCGCCGATTACCCGTTTACGACACTCCATCCCGGCCTCGGCGTCGTGCGTTATCGCACCAACGAATTCGTGCTGGCCGATATTCCGGGCCTGATCGAAGGCGCGCATGAAGGCGTGGGGCTTGGCGATCGTTTCCTCGGCCATGTCGAACGTTGCGCCGTGTTGCTGCACCTGATTGACGTGACGCAGGATAATCCTGCCGAAATTTATCATGTCGTTCGCACCGAGCTTGAAGCTTACGGCGGCGGGCTCAGCGACAAGGAAGAAATCATCGCGCTGACGAAATGCGACAGCCTTGCCGAAGATGAAATTGCTGCACGCGTGAAAGCTTTCAAAAAAGCGACGAAGAAAGACGCCGTACCGCTTTCGGCCGTTTCCGGTTTCAACATGGATAGCGCGCTCGGCGCTTTAAGCACGATTATCAAAACCGCGCGCGATGCGGCAGCGCCCCCTGTTGAAGTTCTGCCTGAAGAGGAAAGCGTTCAGCCGTGACAGGAAACGGCTTCGTCAAGCTGCCTTTTTACGGCGCGGGACAACGCATCGGCCTGTTCGGCGGTTCTTTCAATCCTGCCCATGCCGGCCATGAACATGTTGCCCTGACGGCCTTGCGGCGTTTGCAACTCGACTGGTTGTGGGTGCTGGTGACGCCGGGCAACCCGCTCAAATCATCGCCGCAGCAATCGGTGCAAAAACGCATGACGGTTTTGCGACAGCAGCTTCACCACCCGCGCATTGTCGTCACCGATATCGAGCAGCAGGCCGGCCTTCGCTACACGCTCGATACGATTCGTTTTTTGAAAATGCGCGCGCCGGACGCCAATTTTGTCTGGGTGATGGGCGCCGACAACCTAAAAACATTTCATGCTTGGCAAGGCTGGAAGAAAATCACTCAAATTTTACCGGTGTGTATTGTCGACCGCGAAGCCGGAAAATTCGCAGCGCAAAATAGCAAAGCCGCACAACACTTTGCTTCCTTCCGCCATGCACCGGAGCAGGCCGCGGCGCTACCATATATGGATGCACCGGCATGGATTTTTCTGCACGGGCGGCACATTCCTTTCTCTTCAACGGCGTTGAGAAACGCGGCGCGGCCTTGAACAAAAGCAGCTCTAAGCTTATTATTAACTTGGTATTGAGATGATCAACCTGTAGCCGAAGAATCCGGCTGCTAACGAAAGGACGAAACGCTGAACACCGCCACGCGGTTT
>JAZKID010000070.1:6554-16390 GCA_040385045.1 Pseudomonadota bacterium
AAAAACATCCTCGCCACGCTCGATGACGCAAAGGCGGAGGGTATCGTCAGCATCCCCATTTTCGAACGCACCACCCTCGCCGACTACATGGTCGTTGCATCGGGACGGTCAGACCGTCACGTCGATGCGATTGCCAATCAGGTCGTCGCGGCGCTTGCCAAAATCGGCAAGACGAATGTGCGCGTCGAAGGCAAACCGCTTTGCGACTGGGTGCTGATCGACGAGGGAGATGTGATCGTGCACATTTTCCGCCCCGAAGTGCGCACATTCTACAATCTCGAAAAACTCTGGTCGCCCGGACGCCCTTCCGAACGCTCGGTCGCTTAAGCTTTCGCGTTTAAACAGATGCGCCTTCTGGTTGTCAGTATCGGACGCTCGAGCAAAAGCCTTGAGCGCGATCTCATCGACCGTTACGCCAAGCGCATCAGACCGCTTGCGAAGTCACTCGGCTTCGGCACGCTTGAATTTCATTCCCTGCCTGAAAGCCAGAAAGAAACTGCCGCTGCACGCATGAGCGATGAAGCCGCGCGGCTTCTTAAATTTATTCCGGAAGGCGCGCTGATCGCGCTCGATGAACGCGGAAAGACACTGACCAGCCCGGCGTTCTCGGATCTGCTGAAGACATCCAGAGACAATCAGAATGGCATAGTTACTTTCGCTATCGGCGGGCCTGACGGGCTTGATGAAAAAATTCGTAAACAGGCACATTTCGTTCTTGGTTTCGGCGCGATGACATGGCCTCATCAACTTGTTTGTGCCATGTTGAGCGAACAGATTTATCGTGGCCTGACACTTCTGGCAGGTCATCCCTATCATCGCGTTTGAGACAATGCTTCAGAAAATAAAACTCTTCGTCATCCCCGCGAAAGCGGGGATCTAGAAAAGATGAAAGCACAGACAGTCGCCATTTTTTTATTAAGCTGGATCCCCGCCTTCGCGGGGATAACGACAAGTCACATAGCGCAAGCACAGGACGCCGTTCAAAAACCTGATCCTGCCGCAGACCGTCTGCAACGCCAGCAGGAGCTCGATCTCAAAGGCTCCGACCTGAAAGCCGAGCAGGAGCGTGTCGAACGGCTTGGCCACGAAATTGAGTCCATTCGTCAAGACCGGGGTGAAATCAGCCGTCAACTCGTGACGACGGCCGACGCCGTCAAGCAGACCGAAGATAAAATCACCGCCGGTGAAAAGCGCCTCGCCGAATTTGAGGCGACATCGGGAAAAATCCGCGAGTCGCTGAAACGCCGCCATGACGTGATTGCCGAACTTCTCGCCGCGCTGCAGAGGCTCGGCCGCAACCCGCCGCCAGCACTGCTTGTTGAGCCTGAAAATGCCTTAAAGTCGGTCCGCTCCGCAATTTTGCTTGGGGCGGTGCTGCCGGAATTTACCGAAGAGGCAAAATTCCTTGCGCAGGAACTTGAAGAATTGGTCCGCCTCAAAAAGGAAATGAATGCTGAAATTTCACAGCAGCGCATCGAGATTGCGGCCTTGCATGAAAACCGTACCAAGCTCGATCTGTTGCTGAACATGCGCAGCAAAGATGAAGTGGCGAGCGCCGATGAATTGCAGAAATCGCAAGCGCGCGCCGAAGAGCTGGCAAAAGAAGTCAAATCGCTGAGAGAGCTGATCGAACGCTCCGAAAAAGAAATCGCCAGTGCGCAGAAAGCCGCCGAAGAGGCTGCAAGAGCGGAAGCGGCACGCCTTATTGAGCCGAACGGCATTGCGCAAGAGCAGAAAAATATCGACACGCTGCGCGCCGAAAAAGATCCTGATAAAAGAACGCTGGCTTCGCTCGCCAATCCCGGCCGCCTTACTCCTGCCATCAGTTTCGATAAAGCTAAGGGCCTGCTGCCGATGCCGGTCAGCGGCGAGAAGCTGCGCAGCTTCGGCGAAGCCGACAGTTACGGCAGCATGAACCGCGGCCTGCTTCTCGGCACGCGTAAAGCTGCGGTGGTGACATCGCCCGCCGACGGGTGGGTGGCCTATTCGGGCCCGTTCCGGACTTATGGGCAGATTGTGATTATCAACGGCGGTTCGGGCTACCACATTCTGCTGGCTGGCCTCAGCCAAATCAGTGTAAACATCGGCCAGTTCGTGCTGGCCGGCGAGCCGATCGGAAAAATGGGAGAGAAACGTCTCTCTGCCGCCACCGCCATTGATGTGGCGTCCGATCAGCCGGTATTGTATATTGAGTTTCGCAAAGACGGTGCCACCATTGATCCAACGCCGTGGTGGGCCGCCAACCAAAAAGCCAAGAGCTGAAAGAACAAAAGCTGATGCGCAAATTTTCCCTTCTTCTGACAGGTGCCATGCTGGGTTCGGTCGCGAGTTTCGCGCTGACGCAGACATCTTTTCATTTCATTCCATCTGCCATCAGCGCCACATCCGATACCTATAAACAGCTCAATCTGTTCGGCGACGTATTCGAGCGCGTGCGCGCGGAATATGTGGAAGCGCCGAAGGACGAAGAGCTCGTCGAGAATGCTATCAACGGCATGCTCACCTCGCTTGATCCGCACTCGTCCTATCTGAATGCGAAAAACTTCAAGGACATGCAGGTGCAGACGCGCGGCGAATTCGGCGGCATCGGTATCGAGGTTTCGATGGAAAACAATCTTGTGAAAGTTGTTTCACCGATCGACGAAACACCGGCTGCAAAAGCGGGCCTTCTCGCTAACGACCTGATTTCCGAAATCGACGGCGAATCCGTGATGGGCCTCACTTTGCCGCAGGCTGTCGACAAAATGCGCGGGCCGGTCGGCTCGGCCATCAAACTCAAAGTGATGCGCAAAGATAAAGAGCCATGGGAAGTGACGCTGAAGCGCGACACCATCAAGGTGCAGTCGGTTCGCTTGCGCGAAGAAGCGCCGGATATCGGTTATGTGCGCATTACGCAGTTCAACGAGAAAACCACCGACGGCCTGAAAGACGCACTCGCGAAATTCGAAAAGGATCTGGGCTCAAAACTGAAAGGTGTCGTCATCGACCTGCGCAACAATCCGGGCGGGCTGCTTGATCAGGCCATCGGCGTATCGGACGCTTTCCTCGAGCATGGCGAAATCGTGCTAACGCGCGGGCGCCGCGAAAGTGAAACCATGCGCTTCGACGCCAAGTCCGGCGATCTCGTCCACAAACTGCCGGTTGTCGTTCTCGTCAACGGCGGCTCGGCATCGGCATCGGAAATCGTGGCCGGCGCGCTGCAAGATCACGGCCGCGCCATCCTTCTGGGCACGAAGAGCTTCGGTAAGGGTTCGGTGCAGACCATCATTCCGCTGGCGCGCGGCGAAAGCGCCATGCGCCTGACCACAGCGCGCTATTACACGCCGTCTGGCCGTTCCATTCAGGCGAAGGGCATCGAGCCGGATATCGAAATCAAGCAGGACTTGCCGCCGGATATGAAGGGCAAGGACGAGTTGCCGGGTGAATCCACACTCAAGGGCCATCTCGCCAACACAGACGGCGAAGGTTCCGGCTCGTCGGCTTACATCCCGCCGGATCAGAAGGACGACAAGCAGCTCAATTACGCCTACGACCTGATTCGCGGCAAAGTGAGCAACCCTGCTTTTCCGGCCGACCCGGGCAAAGCCTCCGCGATGAGACAATAGGCTTACGCCAATAACATCCTCGCGATGACACTTCAAAAAGCTCCCTTTTCGGGAGCTTTTCTTTTTGGAGCGGCGCCGTCACCGCGACAGCCCGTGCAAGTTCCGGTATTATGAAGTTTGATTCGGGAAATTGTGATTCAAGGAAAGTCTGGCTTAAAGCGCGATGTCGAACGATCTTTATACACCGCTGACGCGCAAGACACCGCAGCAAGGCCGCGGTTTTCGTGTCGGGCTTATTCCGGCGCTGTCATTGAGCGGCCTTGTTCTTGGCGGTCTCGGCGCTTTTGTCTTCCTGTCGAACGATCCTCTCGGCGGCGAGCCTTATATCGTCGCGGCCGTGCCGCCGCGCCCTGCCGAAACGGCCAAGACGGACATGCCTGCCGATAAACCGGCCGAACAACCTTTTGCGGCCACGACAGCGGAAGTTGACCCTGCGCTCGACCGTGTCGGCCACCCGACTGTTTCTATTCTAACACCGGGCGGCGAAGACGGGCAGATGCAGGTGAAAACAATTACGCTGCCGGGCGAAGCGCCGCCGCCGAGCTACATCCCTGCGCCGGATGCGCGTGTGATCGAAAAATCGCGCTACGGCCTGCTGCCGAAAATCGGACCGGACGGGTCGCGCTCCTCAAAACTTTATGCGCATGTCGCGGATCCTGAAGAAGCTGTTGTCACGGCCAAATTGCCGAAAATCGCCATCATAATGGGAGGCCTCGGCCTTTCGCAAAGCGGCACCGCCGATGCCATTACAAAACTTCCGCCGCAGGTGACGCTTGCTTTTGCGCCTTACGGAACCTTCCTGCAAAAGCAGGTCGACAAGGCGCGCGAGCAGGGCCACGAGGTGATGCTGCAAATTCCCATGGAGCCGTTCGATTATCCCTCGAACGACCCCGGCCCGCAGACACTTCTTTCGACCTTGTCGCGCGAACAGAACCTTGACCGCATGCATTGGTGCTTCAGCCGTTTTTCGGGATATACGGGCGTCGTCAATTATCTCGGTGCGAAATTTACCGCGAACGGCGCAGCGCTTCGCCCGATGATGCAGGATGTACGCGACCGCGGGCTCACCTTTGTCGATGACGGATCCAGCCCGCGCACCGTTACGGAATCTCTTGCCGCCGATCTGAAGCTTGGCTATGCGAAATCGCAGCTCACGCTCGACGTCGTACCGGCGCCGGATAAAATCGACGAAGCACTCGGTGTTCTGGAAGCGCAGGCGCGCGACAAGGGAAGCGCAATCGGCTATGCATCGGCGCTGCCGCTGAGCATGGAGCGGATTGCCAAATGGGCGAAAGATCTTGAAAACCGCGGCTTCGTACTTGTTCCTGTCAGTGCCGTCGTCAGTGGTGAACCGAACAGTTGATGTTTTCTTTCCTTGCCGATTTTCTGGGAAATCTTTTCTTATCATGGCCTTCATTCAAACGATCTTCTGACCTCATCGATTATCACAGAGCCATGGCAAAACTTCCCTACCGCCCGTGCGTCGGCATTATGCTTCTGAACAGCAACAATCTTGTTTTCGTGGGCAAACGCAAAAGCGGGCCTGAACAGCAACAAGGAAAATATGCCTGGCAGATGCCGCAAGGCGGCATCGATGAAGGCGAAGAGCCCCTCGCCTGCGCCAAGCGCGAACTTTATGAAGAAACGAATATCAAATCCATCGAATTGCTGGCCGAGGTGCCGGGCTGGCTGACCTATGACCTGCCGCCGGAACTTGTCGGCAAGGCATGGAAAGGAAAATATCGCGGCCAAACGCAGAAATGGTTCATCTTCCGCTTTACCGGCAAGGATAAGGAAATCGACGTCGAAACACCGGGCGGCGGCAAACACAAGCCGGAATTCATTGCCTGGGAATGGGTGGAGGCTTCAATTCTGCCCGACGTGATCGTGCCGTTCAAGCGCAAGATTTATCAAGAGCTGGTGGCCTTATTAAACAGGATTAACAATACGCTTTAAACATATAAACCGGAAAAGTTTGTGAAACGGGCATTTCTATAATATTTTAAATTATTATTTTTAGAGCTCAAAAAATGAACGAGATTACATTTCCTGCACAAAAAGCGGCATTAAAATCGCCGGAATATATTTTTGGCTCTGCGCTCCGTCGTTCCTATATGTCAGGAATAGACGATCGATTTCAAAATTCAGATGGAACGATTAAAGGATCAAAAATAAAGTTTAAAGATGCTGCAGCTGTTTATGACTGGATGCAAAAAATTAATTTAAAGGAGCAGTCGAAAGCAGATCTGGCTGAGGCCGCGCGCGTTGTGGCTAACTACAACGAAATGGTTATTTTTGACGAATTTGGCCAAGCTCTGCATGGCCGACAGGGGCTTTTAGCCAAACTTTATGAAGCTGCGAAGTTAAGTGATGCTTACATCACATCTATCGGCGAAAAGGCAACAAAGGTCATAGATAGTTTTGATAAAAAATATGACATGAAGACACTTGAAAAAATATGGTTATCGCGCTCAACGACGAATGATAAAAAAGTGGAAATCCTTAAAAATTTTCACAAAATGATAGCCGAAGAATACGGCCTTTCCCCTGTAGAAATTGAAAACAAAGACTTGGGCGAAAACCGAGGTTGGTATAAAGGCGGAAAAATAGAAATTAATCTTAAGCATGATAAACATAAAGACTTTTACCAGGCTGCCTTGCTTATATTACACGAGACAATTCACGCCGTCCATGCTGCCATGTCCGAGAATAAAGATTCAAAGATTTATGAAGACAAGTATCATGATGATATGTCTATCATTTGGGTCAACTTTAATTTAGGCGCGATAGGAAGTGGCTATGGTTATAATGAGAGCCCACTCGAATATGCCGCACAAAAGGTAGAAAAAATATTCAGGGAGCGCTTTGGTTTACAATCAAGAGAAGAAGAGCTGAATAAAAAATAATTCATTTTCGAACTGCATATTCATTTCGTTTTCAGTTCGTTTTTTTCAAATGCCGCGTTTATGAAGAACCTGTTTGTTTCCCAAGTAACCAGCTTTGGATCTTTTTGGTCAATTAGAGTACGCGTTTAAGCCTGTCAAATTTGTCTCAGAAAACTTTCCTGCGTTCCAATTTTAACCTCAATTGATTTGAACAGATTGCCGTTTTCCAAAAAATAAAGTTATTTCTTGACGGGGCGATAAACTAGCCTACAAGCGAAACGGCCGCCATAAGGCGGCAATCGCATCGCAAAAGGCACCCATATGCGCAAACTGCTCCTGACTGCCGCCGCACTGCTTACTCTTGGCGCAACAACGCCCCTCTCCGCTAAGGAAATCAAATTTGAGGTCATCAACAAGTCAAAATATGACGTCAACGAAATTTACGCCTCCCCCGCCGGAAACGACTCGTGGGGCGACGACATTTTCACCGAAGAGCAATGGCTGAAAACGGACCAGTCCGCCAACGTCACGCTGACGGTTGATAAAGCCGATGTCTGCGTCTTCGACCTGAAATTCGTGTTCGAGGATGACGGCGACAAGGACGAAACCAACAACTACGTTGTCGAGAAAAACATCAACCTGTGCGAAACGGAAAGCTACACGCTGGAAGACGAAAAATAATTATCTGAAGATCTGAAAGAGAAAGCGCCGCACTTTTTTGAGCTGCCATTCGCTGGCGCTCGGGCAATGCGGCGCTTTTTTATTTTTCGCTAGGCATGTTACCGAAGCTGGCTTCAGAAGAGACTTTAAGTTTGATCATATCTCTCAAGAGTTTTGTTGCTTCCTCCAGCACATCGTAGGTTTTATAAAAAGACGGCGATGTAATGCGCGTGACCACTTCATCGGCATCAATCGTTGTCTTGTCTTCGTCGGTATTCAATTCATCGAGAAGTGTTCTGATATTTTGACTGTTTTTAACCTCGTAATCAAAAACCTGCTGCTGCTCTTCGGTGGTCAGCTTGCGTTTCATGCTGGCGGCGAGATTGTTGATCTGCCTTTGGTCATCGGTTTTTGAGAACATGCGCCGCGCACACACGGCAAGCATGTCATAAAACTCTTCCCTGATTTTCTGCGGAACTTCCTCCCTGTCTTTTACAAGCTTTAAAGACGAAACAGACATAAGTTCTCCTTTTTCGAATATCAGACGGAATATTCTGCGGCTGAAGTTTTACAAAGAAAGATTCGCTGGGAAAAATGAACCCCCAAACTGAAAAAAGTTTTTACATAATTCGAGAGTATTGAAAATTAAACTTTTAAAGTGATTTTATTTCACACGCTGCCACACCAGCTCGCCATGCATCATGCGGTTTTCAAAATTCACCGCTGGTTGCGCCATGCTGATGATGGTCAGTTGATCGCCTTCAACGCGATAGGTTCTTTTCTGATCGCTGCCGACCCATGACTGGTTCCATGCCGTATCGACTTTCGTGACAAACCTGTCGCCATCGACTTTATAAGTACCGCTGTAAGCCAGCATGGATTTGAACGCGGCAACGCGGTCTTCATCCGTTTCGGGTTTGGATTTTCTGTTCTCGCCTGTAATCACTGTCATCATGCGGCCTTCCGGCAGCAGGATCAGATAACCATTGGGATGCGCGCCGTAGAGCGGCTCTTGTTTTTTCGTCTCTTCATCGACCATGACGAAAGAGACGAGCTTCCAAGTGCCGGCAAGTTGCGAGATATCTGCAGCATCAGCCATTTTTGTCATATATCCCGATGAACAGAGAACGATTATAAAAATAATAGCCCGTTTGAACATGTGTCTTCCTTTTAATCCAGCGCATGTTCAAGGCCGCGATGAAGGCCGATGAGTTGAGGCACTTTGCGCGCCGCCAGCAAAGTGCCGGCAATATATGAGGTGGGCGACGGCGTCGTAAACGGAAAGGCATCATAACGAATTGTCAGGCGTCCATCCGGCGTGCCGAAAATCGCCTCACAGGAAATATAATAGGACGGTAAGCGAAGCGAATGCACCTGCACCGGAACAGGCTGGCCAACTGCAGCGCCACGCGCTTCGAGCGGGCCGTGAAGCTGATCCACCGGCATCGACGATGCAGACAGACGTACATCGCCTAGCATTTCCGCAAGCTCACGCGCCGTTCCGGACGGGACATCGGGTTTTTGCGCTGACGCATAATCGATCACCTCGACATCGGAAATATGTTTGGCTGCCTCGAGTGCAAATCGTCGCATCAATGTTGCTGTCATCGCATAATTTCCGGCGACGATGACGCCGCGCCCGGCAGCTTTTGCAGCCTTGTCGATGTCCTCATAATCTTGCGTTGTCAGGCCTGATGTCCCGATCACAACATGGCGTTGCGTAGCCAATGCTTGCAACACATTGTCTTTTGCAATTGCATGGCTTGTATATTCAATCAGGACATCTGATGGCACCTTGAGCGCTTCAGCGACGCTGGAAAATACTTTTACGTTTAATGGGTTTTGCCCAAACACCTCGCCCAGATCACGACCGGCGGCCGAGCGCGAGACAGCCGCAACAAGCTGCAAATCATCGCAAGCAAGAATATCGCTTGCAACAAGGCGGCCCGTTTTTCCGGTTACGCCTGCCAGCAAAATGCGGAGAGGCGGCGTCATGAATGTGATCCCACAATCTTAAGCTTCACGTTCCCAAACGATCTCGGCACGGGCTGGCGCGGCGTCGTAACTGAGGGGAGACGGCAGTGCCGTTATCGTGAGGCGGTTGCCTTCAATCTTGAAATTGCGCTCTTGCTCCGTGCCCACCCAGGCCTCGTTCCAGGCAATATCGACCTTGGTAATAAACTTGCCGTCTTCCAGCCGGTATTTTCCGGAATAAGCGAGCATGGATTTCAAAGCCTCAGCGCAATCCCGATCGCTTTTCGGAATGGGCCGGTCATTCTGCGTAATCAAAGCTGTAACCCGTCCGCCCGGCAGCAGAGTGATATAACCTTTCGGATTCTCGCCATAGAGAGATTTTTTCTCACCTGTTTTGTCATCGATCGTAACACAGGAGAGCAGTTTCCAAGTACCAATGACGTCTAAGTCGGTACTCTTCGCCATATTTAGGCTGCCTTCAACTCACGCAAGGCTGCCAGTTTCTGCTGCGCGTTGAAAAGCACGGAGTCGGATGCGCCTTCGCGGATCAGCGCTTCAGCTGTTTCAGTTTCTTTCGTGATGCGCTCAGCTGTCATGTCTTCCACAGGCGTTGCTTCTGTTGCGAGAACCGTCAAGCCCGCAGGATTCACATCAGCAAATCCGCCATTGACGAAATACCGCTGCGCTGCGCCATCACGCTTTACGGTGAGAA